>NZIQ01000077.1 GCA_002691685.1 Flavobacteriaceae bacterium
GAGCACGCCCAAAGAGCAGGAATGCCTGCAAATGAAATTACACTAATCTCAAACGAACTAGAGCACAACACCAATAACTAGTTCAGGCATTGATATAAAAAAAGGCATCCAAAGGGACGCCTTAGCTCTCTGCCTAGATATGGGTATCATAGCCTTATCTATATCTAGTAATAGAGAGAATTTTATAGTGAGTAATACATCAATATGCTCTAATTACAAGACAACATACAAAATATTAATTGGACCTCACAAAAGTGTTTAGAAGATTAAAAGCAGTCACTGATTTAAAACAAAAAAAAAGACGCCTTAATCGGCGTCTTTTAAACAGGGTTATGATATGATGAGACCTTGACAATATAGCTAATAATTGTACTGCTCGAAAAACTTTTATAGGATAACCATAGGGTATCCCCTATTTATCGAAACCTTAAATCCATGCAGAAAAGCTATACAAATTCAATCAGAAAGTAATTCTTTTTACCGCGTTGAATTAAAATATATCGGTCTTGAATTAAATCTTGAGTTCCTATTACAAAGTCTGCCGACACCTTATTCTTATTAACTGAAATAGAGTTCTGCTTCAATTCTCTACGGGCATCGCCATTTGAACTTAAAAAGCCTGTTTTAGCCGAGAGCGCAGCAATCATATCTAGGCCTTGGTCTAGTTCATCGCGTTGAATTTGCGCTTGGGGAACTCCTTCAAAAACATCGAGTAATGTCTCAAGATCTAATGCTTTCAAATCTTCTGTGGTTGACTTACCAAATAAGAGTTGACTTGCTTGTTTAGCCTTGTCTAAATCTTCTTGACTATGCACAAGAATAGTGATTTCATCGGCCAGGCGTTGTTGAAGTATACGCATGTGAGGCACCGTTCTGTGCTCCTCGATCAATTGTTCAACTATTTCTTGATTTAAAAAAGTGAAAATCTTGATGAAATTTTCAGCATCCACATCACTCGAATTCAGCCAGTATTGGTAAAATTTGTAGGGGGATGTTCTATTGCGATCCAGCCAAACATTTCCCTGCTCGGTTTTTCCAAACTTCGTTCCGTCGGCTTTAGTAATCAAAGGACAAGTCAATGCAAAACCTTTTCCTGAACCAATACGACGAATCAGTTCGGTGCCTGTGGTAATGTTACCCCACTGATCAGAGCCTCCCATTTGCAAGCTGCAATCGTAATTTTTATACAAATACCAAAAATCAAAACCTTGAACAAGTTGATAGGTGAATTCCGTAAAAGACATGCCTTCAGAAGAGTCTGAAGAGAGCCTTTTCTTAACAGAATCTTTAGCCATCATATAGTTTACAGTGATGTGTTTTCCAACATCTCGAATAAAGTCGATAAAACTAAAGTTCTTCATCCAATCATAGTTATTGACTATTTCAGCAGAACGACCCTTTTTAGTCTCAAAATCGAGAAATCTTGACAATTGTTTTTGAATAGCATCTTGGTTGTACTTTAAGGTTTTTTCATCTAATAAATTGCGTTCTTTAGATTTTCCTGAAGGATCCCCAATCATTCCCGTAGCACCACCAACCAAAGCAATGGGTTTATGCCCCTGAATTTGAAAATGTCTCAACATCAAAATACTTACAAGATTACCGATGTGCAATGAGTCTGCAGTTGGGTCAAATCCAACATATGCGGCTCTAGAATCCTCGTTTAAATGTTCCTCTAATCCGGGCATATAATCGTGGATCATTCCTCTCCATCTCAATTCTTCAATAAACTGATTGTCCATTTATATTCTTTTGATACGGCCACAAAAATAAAGATTACTTCTCAGCAGCCCTTCTCATTTTGAGCCTAATTTCATCTAGACACAAATTTCCAATACTACCAAGGTGAGTGTGCGCACTGTATTTGACTGGTTCATATTGTTGTTCTGCTATTGACTTTGCCATATTTTGATAAGCTTCTCGAAACGGTATTCCAGATGAAACCCAATCGTTTAAGGTATCGACGCTCCAAATGTATTCGTACTTTGATGCTTCTAAAATGGATGAGCGCACTTCAATTTGTTTTATGGCGTAATTGAAAATTTCAAGACACTCTTTGAATTGATTGATTCCCTGAACTATGGGCTCTTTTACCAGTTGTAAATCCCTGTGATATCCAGAAGGCAAATTGGAGGTAATACTAGCAATTTGTTGGGGTATCGCTTGAATTTTATTGCAGTGCGCTCTAATCAATTCAAAAACATCTGGATTTTTTTTGTGTGGCATGATGCTGCTTCCTGTAGTAAGCCCATCAGGAAATTTAATGAAGTAGTAATCTTGTCCAGCAAAAAGACAAATATCCATGGCAAACTTAGAGAGTGTTGAAGCAAAAGAAGACAAGGCTAAAGCGCAGCTTTTTTCTGCCTTTCCTCTTGATAGCTGAGCCGCTACCGAATTGTATTTCAAAGTGGAAAAATTCAAGGCTTCTGTGGTAAAAGCTCGGTCTATATTAAAATTGCTTCCATAACCTGCTGCAGACCCCAACGGGTTTTGATCACATACCTCTTTGGCCGCCTTTAACATAAAAACATCGTCGATTAAAAGTTCTGCATAAGCACTAAACCACAGTCCAAAAGAAGAGGGCATCGCCACTTGCATATGCGTATAACCAGGCATATAATGCTTTGCGTACTTTTCGGAAAGTTCAAGCAAAGTTTCAAAGAATTCTAAAACACCTTCTTGAATAAGAGAAAGTTCTTGACACATATATAAATGCATGGCCACTAAAACTTGGTCATTTCTCGAACGAGCAGTGTGAATTTTTTTGCCTGGTTCTCCGAGTCGCTGAATCAATTCATATTCAATCTTCGAATGCACATCTTCAAAATTTTCTTCAATGGTAAAGGTGCCTTCTTGCACTTCAACCAACATTTCATTCAAGCAATTGACAATTTGAGTGCATTCATCTGAAGACAAAAGAGCCACCTTTTCAAGCATCTGGGCATGGGCCATGGATGCCTCTAAATCATACTTTGCCAAATGAATATCTAATTCACGATCATTTCCAACAGTGAAATTTTCAATCAATTTTTCGGTTGAAATTCCTTTTTCCCAAAGTTTCATGCTATTATTTTTATGTAGGTTTCTAAAAGTTTAATATAAATCTCAATACCTTCTTTTATTTCATTTGTAAAAATAAACTCATCTGCCGTGTGTGAACGTGTTGAATCTCCAGGTCCAAACTTTAAAGACTGACAATTCAAAGCAGCTTGGTCCGAGAGTGTTGGAGAACCGTAAGTGTTTCTTCCTAACTGAAGACCTGCTTGTACCAAAGCGTGATCTTCATCGATCTGAGAGCTTTGCATACGAAGAGACCTCGCCTGCATTTCACAGGGTGCGTTTTCTTGAAAAAAAGCATCAATTTCTTGGTTTTTATAGCAATCATTGACCCGAACATCCACCACGAATTTCACTTCTGAAGGAATGACGTTGTGCTGAGTGCCCGCCTGAAGTTGAGACACTGTAGTTTTAACCTCCCCTAAGTGTTTAGAGACTTTATCAAAACGCAATGCTTTAAACCATTGTAAGACGGGAATCATTTTGTGAATAGCTTGATCGTCATTAGGATGTGCCGCATGAGAAGCAGTACCACTTACCTTTCCGTCAAAGACCACAAGACCTTTTTCAGCAATAGCGAGATCCATCAACGTGGGTTCGCCAACAATGGCCAAATCAACAGATGGCAAAATGGGCAGAAGGCCTCTAAGGCTATCGACTCCTGCAATCTCTTCTTCTGCAGTTACAGCCATAATGAGATTAAATGGTAAATTTTCAATGGTGTAAAAATGTAAAAAACAATGCATTAAAGATACTAGCGCTCCTCCTGCATCGTTCGAACCTAAACCGTAGAGTTTATCCCCAACAATTTCAGCCTTAAATGGATCGCGCGAGTAAGACCCATTGGGTTTTACCGTATCGTGGTGACTATTTAAAAGTAAATTAGGTTTGTTCTCGTCATAATGCTTATTAAAGGCGTAGACGTTATTCTTGTGCTTTTTATAAGAGATGTCATGCTTTTTAAACCAACGCTCTAGAATTGCAGCTGTCTGATCTTCTTCTTTTGAAAACGACGGTGTTGTGATCAATTCTTTTAAAAGATCAATGGCAGACTCGTAATAATCTGAGATTTGGTTCATAGACATACTTTTGTTCCTTTATCGTGATTAATTATAGCAGACGACCCAATTCTTACCTCTTGCACTTTTTTTTCAAGCGCATCAAAAGCATTAGTGAGTTTAGGAATAATGCCCTGAGTCAAGACACCATCCTTTTTCAATTGTACAAAATCAGTGCTGTTTATTTCTTCAAAAATAGCATTCGAGCTATGTATATCTTTCAATACGCCTTCATGCGTAAAAACAAACTTAAGGCTCACCTCAAAATATGTGGACATGGCCACAGCCAAACTCGATGCTATAGTATCAGCATTAGTGTTGAGCAATTGTCCTTTCTGATCGTGAGTAATCGCACAAAAAACAGGACAAGCACTAAGGGCTAAGAGTTCTTTAATTCTATCAGAATTCACTTGAACAATATCCCCAGCAAATCCGTGATCTATCTTTTTTACTGCTCTTTTCTCAGCCTTAATCAAATTCAAATCTGCGCCTGAAAGTCCAAGCGCATCAATGGATTTCGCCTGCATAGAGCTGATTAACTTTTTGTTTGCAAGACCGGCGTAAACCATACACACAACCTCTAATTGTTCTTTTGAAGTAATGCGTCTACCTTCATGCATTTCAACCTCTAAACCTAATTTAGTCGAAAGTTCAGAGGCCATTTTACCTCCACCATGAACTAATATTTTGGCTTCTTTTAGCAGTGAAAACTCTTCAATAAATGCATTTAGGCGATCCTTATTGTCGAGTATATCTCCTCCTATTTTAATGATATGAAGTGGTTTCTTAGTCGGTTCCATTTAGCAGTTTATTGATAACCCATAATGCAGCATAAGTTCTATTGTTAGCTTGCTCGATGACCAAAGAATTACTGCTGTCTAAAACCTCATCGGCCACAACTACATTTCTTCTTACCGGTAAACAATGCATGAACTTTGCAGTTCCTATTTTTTCTGAACTGATCATCCAATCCTCCTTAGGCGTTATGACGCCTCCGTAAGGTTCGTAACAAGACCAGTTCTTGGTATACACCACATCAGCACCTCGCATGGCTTCCTTTTGATCGGTATTGATCATTACATCTTTGGTGAGTTCAGGGTTTAAATGATATCCTTCAGGATGGGTGATGACAAATTCACATTCGACTCTTTTCAAGGCCTTTACAAACGAGTTTGCTACCGCATGAGGGAGTTTTCTCGGATGTGGAGCCCAGCTCAACACTACTTTAGGTTTCTTTTTCGTCACAAACTCTTTAATCGTCATTATGTCTGTTAGTGCCTGTAAGGGATGTTCTGTAGCGCTTTCAAGACTAAAAACCGGAACAGATGCGTATTGTACAAAGGCCTTAATAACAGGTTCAGCTTCGTCACTTTGACGTGAAATCAGCTCTGGAAAAGCGCGAACCCCAATGATATCAGCGTATTGAGAAACCACTTGAACGGACTCTTTGATATGTTCTGCCTTATCCATATTCATCACCGTACCATCTTCAAATTCCAATTTCCAAGAATCAGAATCAACATTCAAAACCATCACTTGCATTCCCAGTTTAAATGCTGCCGCTTGTGTGCTTAAGCGCGTTCTCAGCGAGCTGTTAAAAAACAACATACAGAGCACCTTGTCTTTGGCCAAATGCATTAAAGAGGTTTGGGTCTGTTTGAAGTCCAAAGCCTCATTTACAGCCAAATCCAAATCAACGATGTCATCAATACTTTTATAATTATTCATGTTTTAACTCTTGATTTAGTCCTTCAAATAATTGATTTAATTCTCGTTCTGTGCAACAAAGTGGGGGTAAAATTCTCACTACGTTAGGGTTACTAGCAGAACCGACAAACAGCCCGTGTTGAAACAATAAATTTCTCCGTAATTCAGCCGTGTTAAAGCCAAATTCAAGGCCGATCATAAGGCCTCGTCCTTTAACCACCGCAGGAACTTGAAGCATAGCCGCCTTAGCTCTAAAAACGGATTCAAGGGCTGCAGCCTTCTGTTCTAAGTCTTCTTTTTCGAGCACATCCATTACAGAAAGTGCAGCTGTACAAGCCAAATAATTTCCACCAAAAGTTGTCCCAAGCATTCCCTTTTCAGCTTTGATGGATTCGTGAATCATAATACCTCCAACCGGAAATCCATTTCCCATACCTTTAGCCATACTGATGATATCTGGGATAATATTATAATGCTGAAAACTAAAAAAACGTCCTGTTCTAGAGAATCCAGATTGCACCTCATCAGCGATTAATACGGTCCCGGTTTCTGTGCATATGTCGCGTAATGTCTTTACAAAATCGGTATCTGGTTGATCAAGACCTCCCACACCTTGTATGCATTCTATAATAACCGCTGCATAGGCCTTAGTCTCCAAATGTTTTTTGAGAGCTTCTACATCGTTGAAGTCAATAAAATCAACCTGATGTACCTTGTTAATTGGAGCCTGAATACGGGTATTATGAGTAGCTGCAACCGCAGCTGAAGTTCGTCCGTGAAAAGCATTATAAAAAGCAAGTATTTTGGAGCGCTCAGTGTGAAAAGAAGCTAGTTTTAGCGCGTTTTCATTGGCTTCTGCTCCGCTACTACACAAAAAGAGCTCGTAATTTTCTTCGAGCTTAGCATTGATGCGCTCAGCGAGTTCTTCTTGTAACGGATTGTGAATGACATTGGAATAAAATCCAATCGCGTCAATTTGGGATTTTAGCTGATTCACGTAGTGCTGATGAGTATGTCCGATTGAAATTACAGCATGACCTCCGTAAAAATCCAAATAGTCTGAACCTTTGGAATCCTTTAGCTGCATTCCTTTAGCCGAAACTAATTCAATAGGGTATTGATTGTAAACGTCAAATAAGGCCATTAGAATATTGAGGTTTTTAATTGAAGTCCTGTTTGTTGATCGAGACCAAAGATTAGATTCATGTTTTCTAAAGCCTGACCTGATGCTCCTTTGAGCAAATTATCTAGAACAGAGGTAATTAAAATTTTATCTTGGTGTTGCATCAAATGAATGTGACAATTATTGCTGTTTACGACCTGTTTGAGTTGAAGCTCATCAGGACAAACATGCGTAAATGGCGCTTGTTTATAGAAGGCTACATAAGCCGATATCACCTCATCAAATGCACAATCTATTTTGGTGTATGCCGTGGCAAAAATTCCTCTTGTAAAATCACCCCTGTGCGGCAAAAAATGCAAGTTTTCTTTGGACGCCTGAACTTTGTTGTAAACGGTTTCAGCAATCTCATCTAAATGTTGATGCGAAAAAGGTTTGTACCATGAAAAATTGTTATTTCGATAAGAAAAGTGAGCCGTTGCACATGGCTTAATTCCAGCTCCCGTTGACCCGGTCACCGCATTAATATGTACCTCCTCATCTACAGCGACTAAATCTTTGCGGAACAGCGGCACCAAAGCGAGGTTAATAGCCGTTGCAAAACAACCTGGATTAGCTATACTATTGGCTTTTTGAATTTTAGCTCGATTGAGTTCTGTTGCGCCGTATATAAATTCTCGCTGACCAAATTTAGCGTCAGATGATAAGCGGAAAGAGTTACTGAGATCAATGATTTTTAGCTCCTCTGAAATCATTGGTGCATAGGTCTCCAGAAAAGCCCTTGATTGACCATGAGGTAAGCACAAAAACCATACATCCGCTCCTGCAATAGGAGCCTCACAGAATTCAAAAGCTTGACTTCCCAATAAATCGGGATGAACTTTAGAGAGTTGTTGACCCGTGTAGGATCGACTCACTACAAAGTGCAATTCAACATTTGGATGAAATAGCAGCAAACGCAATAATTCTCCTCCCGTATAGCCTGAACCTCCAACTACGCCTACTTTAATTTTCATCTTGAACACTTTTGGCGTTTTTCAATCCGTTCGCATAAATTTTAATAAAGCCTTTAGCGTCTTCTGCTGTCCATGAATTATTCATCTCTCCGTATTGAGCAGCAGAGGATTTCATTTGGTCATAAATCGATTCTATTCCGATTAATTCAAAACGATAAGGGTGTAAGGCTACGAACACCTTACCCGTAACAAAGCGCTGACAATCCTGCATATAAGCTTCTGTATTGCGCATCACCTCATCCAAAAATAGACCCTCATGTGCCATCATTCCATAAAATTGTGCCAACTGCTGTTTTTGAAATAATTGCCATTTACTTAAGGTGTGCTTTTCTAAAAGTTCATGTGCTTTGATGATAATTATAGGTGCAGCCGCTTCAAATCCAACTCTTCCTTTGATTCCAATAATGGTATCCCCAACATGAATATCTCTACCTATAGCGTATTTCTTCGCAATCTTTTGGAGTTCTTTTATCGCCTCAACCGGAGCGAAGTTTTCGCCATCAATTCCAACCAATTCTCCTTGTTTAAAATCAAGGGTCAAATTTTTGCGTTCTTTTTCTTCCAATTGACTTGGATAAGCCTCCTCAGGAAGGGTCTTGTCCGAGGTCAAGGTTTCAGCTCCTCCGACAGAAGTTCCCCACAAACCTTGGTTTATAGAGTATTTTGACTTTTCCCATGAATATTCATACCCATGAGATTTGAGGTACTCAATCTCTGTTTCTCTTGATAACTTTTGATCGCGAATAGGAGTAATGATTTCTATTGAATTCCCAAGTGTTTGAAAAATCAAATCAAAACGTATTTGATCATTACCAGCACCTGTAGAACCGTGAGCGATGGCCTCTGCCCCAAAAGAATTGGCATAGTTAATGAGTGCAATGGCCTGTACTACACGCTCAGCGCTAACCGAAAGTGGATACGTATTATTTCGTAGTACATTTCCAAAAATCAAATACTTGAGTATAGAATTGTACAACTCTTCTTCAGCATTGATACACTCAAATTGGGCTACTCCAAAAGCTAAGGCTTTTGTTTTCATTTCAGAGGTTTGCTGCTCATCAAAACCGCCTGTATTTACAGCTACAGCGTGCACCTCTGTGTTTTCTTGAGATGAAAGCCAGTGCGCACAATAAGAAGTGTCTAGGCCTCCACTGTACGCCAGAACTATTTTTTTTACTTTATTGCTCATTTTTCTTATTTAAGTGTTGGTCATATAACATCCCTGTACAGAGACAAATATTTCTATTCATTCGTTGCAAAACATCGAAGTTGATGCACGTCTGACATCCTTTCCAAAAGTCATCATCGTCTGTTAGTGCGTCAAAAGTTACAGGCTTATACCCTAACTCATAATTGATTTTCATCACAGCAGCACCCGTGGTAATTCCAAAAATCTTAGCATTTGGAAATTTTTCCAAAGACAAGTCTAATACGGCCTTTTTTATTTGTTTAGCTAATCCCCTACCCCGAAAGTCAGGATGAACAATTAAACCCGAATGGGCTACAAAGTTCTTTTCGCCCCATATTTCTATATAACAAAAGCCAGCGAATTTATCCTCTTCTACAGCAATTACCGAATTTTCATTAGCCATTCGATGTTTGATGTATTCAGGAGATCTCAAGGCAATACCAGTTCCTCTTACCTTGGCAGAACTTTGAATAGTTTTACTGATTACCTCAGCAAAATGAAAGTGAGTTTTATTTGCGATTTGTATGTTCATCGCGTTGAAAAAAATTAAATTATACTATTGAAAAGAATTGAAACGAGAAGAGGAAGTGGACACACCTACTTCCAATAAATAGACACACCCTTACGGGCGACGAATGCGCCGTGTAAGATTAGAATTATGAGGTATGTTATTATTTTGATTCATTGCTCGGCAAAATACATTATAAAACTTCATATTTGACAATCAAGCTTGATTTTTAGTAATCTTAATATAAAAACGTCAATTCTATGAATATCTTATAAAATATAGCTTAAAAATAAAACGATAAGTCAAGTGGCTCTACTTTCAACGGCCAATGGCGTATTTTTACGACATGATATTGATCACAGGTGGAACAGGTTTAGTCGGAGCGTATCTCATCGAACAATTATTGGCCAAAAATCAACGCTTACGTATCCTTTACAGAACGCAAAAAAAAAGAACCCAACTTTTAGCATTTTTACATCGCAAAGGCCGCACCGAAAAGCAACTGCATCTTCTGGAATTCATACAAGGTGATTTAAACTCTCCTTCTGATCTATTTGAAGTGACAAAATCAGTGAGTTGTACATTTCACTGCGCTGCTTTAATCTCTTTTGATAAAAAAGATCGAAAAAACCTATTTGAAATAAACAGCAATGGAACAAAAGACCTCGTAAATGCTGCAATTGAAAATAAAGTAGCTAAATTCATTTACGTCAGTTCAATCGCAGCGATGGAACAAGAACAATATACTGATTACGGCAAATCAAAACAATTAGGAGAATTAGAGGTCTGGAGAGCTGCTCAAGAAGGTTTAAAAACCTACATTGTACGACCGGGTGTTATCTTGGGTGCTACTCCTGACAAACATCCTCTACGTCAACTTATTCAATCTGTGAACAATGGTATTTCCTATCGATTCCCAGGAAGCTCTGGATTTATTCACATTAAAACCGTCGTTGACTGTTTACTGCAATTACACAAAATCAATACCACCATACAATACCCACTAACTTTAGTATCGTCCAACAGCCCTTATAATGAATTTATTGAAATCATTAATGCCAATTTTAAACGTCCCTTAGCAAAAAAAGAAGTTTCAAAAAAATGGCTCATAGCTTTAGCCAGCATCATAGAAAATACGAGTAACCTACTAGGCCTTAAATCTTCACTCACTGTGCATCTAGTCCGAACCCTTTACCAACGCGTTAGTTATGAGACTACAAATCAAATAGCTCCTTTTAAGGATATTAAGACCTTTAGCCTAAATGAAATGTTAGTTGATCTAATTGAGAGCGAGCATTATTTTCCCATAGTTCGAGATTGATTCTTTCTTGAATCGTTAATCTCATCTACCTTACGCTCTAATTTAACCTGAATACTGTCAAACATTTTATCGTACACATCTGGAAGAGAGGCATAATACGTATTACTTTGACTTAAAGTAAGACTATCAATTTCATATTTGTCGTACAAATATTGCATCATCTCGATATTTTGATTTTTCAAGGTGGCCGGAGTCATGTTGTTCAGCGCAGTTAAGACCGCTAAATCGTAGTAAATAGCCAACATTTTTTCTTGAGGAATCAAATTTTCAGGAGGTTGTTTCAAGGATTCACTGCAGGAAACACAGAAAAATACTACTAAAATGAAAATCTTCTTGACCATATTAATTCCTATTAAAGCTTAAGCGTTCCGCTGAAGGTCTTGTTGCAAAAGAGCCATCTTCATAAGCAAGAGTGCCATTAACCCAAACCTGATCAATACTAGAACTAAATTCATGTCCCTCAAATGGAGACCAGCCACAGTGATACCATAAATTATTTTTAGCAACAGGGTGTTTTTTATCCATATCCAAAACAACCAAATCAGCTTTATAACCTTCTTTGATATACCCTCTGTCTTTTAAACTGAAGAGTTCCGCCGGATTATTACACATCTTCTTTACAATAAAGGGCAAGCCCAAGTTACGTTCTTTGACTTGATCTATCAGTGCTTGTAGCGCGTGTTGAACTAAAGGTCCACCAGAAGGGGCGTTGAGATAGGGGTTTTTCTTTTCTTCAAGAGTGTGTGGCGCGTGATCTGTAGCAATTACATCAATAGCTCCTTCTTCTAAAGCCTTCCACAAAGCCTCTTTATCATTAGTCGTTTTAACTGCTGGATTCCATTTGATTAGACTTTGCTTGGTTTGATAATCGGCGTCTGTAAACCACAGGTGATGAATACAAGCTTCAGCTGTTATTTTCTTCTCCGATAAGGGTAAATCTGAACGAAATAACTTGAGTTCTTTTGCTGTAGACAGATGAAAAACGTGTAGGCGGGCACCTGTTTTTTGTGCAAGAGAAACCGCCTGTGAAGAAGACAGATAACAAGCTTCTTTTGAGCGTATTAGAGGGTGGGCTGAAAATGGAATATTCGAGCCGTATTGTGCGATGGCCTTTTCTGTATTTTCTCGGATTGTTTGTTCGTCTTCACAGTGTGCCGCAATCACATGAGGAGTCGAACAAAATATGGCTTCAATAACTTCTTGCTTATCGACCAGCATATTTCCTGTAGAAGAACCCAAAAATAATTTCACGCCAGCACAAGCATCTAACGGAAGTCTTTTAATCAGCTCTAAATTATCATTTGTCCCACCAAAGAAAAAGGAATAATTCACCCATGAAGTCGATTTTGCACGCTCAAATTTATCTTCTAAAGCTTCATAGGTAGTAGTTTGTGGATTGGTGTTAGGCTGTTCCATAAATGAAGTGATTCCACCTGCTAATGCCGCCTTACTTTCGGTTGCTATACTCCCTTTATGCGTTAGGCCAGGTTCTCTAAAATGCACCTGATCATCGATGAGTCCTGGCAGTAAATACTTATCCGACAAATCGATAACATCCGCATGAACATCCGTTATAGAGCGCTCTATTTTTAAAATAATATCATCCTCGATTAAAACATCGGACTCCACTATTTTTTCTGCAGATACAACTTGGGCATTTTTTAAAAGCTTACGCCTAGACATGATAAAACTTATTTTTATTAAAAATACTATTGAATCTCATCTTAATCACTCCCAATATCGCTTCCCAAACAATTCCTTTACTCATTTTAGAATGCCCTCTGACTCTATCGGTAAATACAATGCTTACCTCTTTTAATTTTTTCTTGGCCTTGTAAATTCTGTACTTCATTTCGATTTGAAAGGCGTAACCCACGAATTGAACGGCGTCTAATTCAATAGCATTCAATGCAGAGCTCCTGTAACACACGAAGCCTGCGGTAGGATCATTAATCGGCATTCCCGTAATTATTTTAACATAAAATGAAGCTCCATAGGAGAGTAAAATTCGAGATAAAGGCCAGTTCACAACATTTACACCTTTGGTATATCTACTCCCAATGGACATGTCAGCCCCCTCTTCGCAAGCCTGTTTCAGCCGAATTAAATCAGCAGGTGTATGTGAAAAGTCAGCATCCATTTCAAAAATAAAATCGTAATTATTTTGGAGTGCCCATTTAAATCCGTGAATGTAGGCCGTTCCTAATCCAGATTTTTCTTTTCGAACTTCGAGATATAAGTTTCCTTTAAACTCTGCCTGAAGTTCTCTTACCTTATTTGCAGTTCCGTCAGGAGAATTATCATCGACAATGAGAATGTGATAACCTTGACCTAAGTCTACAACCGCACGAATAATGGCTTCAACATTTTCAATCTCATTATAGGTGGGAATAATCACAAGATCTAAACTCATAGGAGGGATATTGATTGTCAAAAATACTCTTTTATCATGCATTTATTAAACAGGTGCATGTTTTAAAATCTTAATTTTGAAATTATGCAGTGTACATTTAGCACAACAACCAAATTGTTTGTATTTCTCCTTATTATTCTCGGACTGCTGAATTTTGTTCAAGCCTATACTACAGGTTTACTCTTTGATGAGGCTTATTATTGGTATTACGCACAACAACTCGAATGGGGGTATTTTGACCACCCTCCCATGGTAGCATGGCTTATAGCTTGCTCTAGTTTTATTCAAGGAGAACTCGGAGTACGACTCTTATTTATTGGATTGCATTTGGGCAGCATAGGTCTTTTATACCATACGCTTCAAAGCGACACTCGTATTAAACCCTTATACTTTTTAGGCTTATTGCTTTGTTTTCCGCTCTTTCAATACTATGGATTTCTAGCCCTACCAGACAGTCCTTTTTTATTTTTTACCGCACTTTTATTTTGGGCCTATCGTCAATTTTTAATTCAAGAAGACTATCTAATTACTTTTGTTTTAGGGCTGAGTATGGCCGGAATGATGTATTCTAAATACTATGGTTTTTTACTTATTTTAGGAGTGCTTTTCTCCAATTTAAGTCTTCTCAAAAATAAAAAAGCCTGGCTAGCCTTAATCTCAAGTTTTTTGATTTATGTTCCTCATTTGATGTGGCAAATTCAAACAGATTTCGAGAGCCTCCTTTTTCATTTGAACGAACGTCCAAATCACGCTTATAATTTCAGTGAATTTACNCTTGGATATTTCTTAAATATGCTCACAGTTTTTGGTCTTATGGGCGTTTTAATTTTCCCGTTAAGTATTAAGGAACCCAAAACAGATTTATTCAAAAAAGCGACATCGTATGCCGCTCTGTTGGTTGTCTGCTTTTTTTTCCTTTCCAGCTTTTCAAAAAAAACACAGGCGCAGTGGTTTTTACCCATTGTTATTCCAATCTTTCTCTTGACTTACCAATCAGCAGAACATAAACTCAAACAGAAAAAATACCTGCGAATTCTTCTTTTGAGCAATATAATTATTCTAGGGGTCGGTAGAATGTTCTTAGCTTTTGAGAATTTAAGCCCAGTTCCTCTTGAAATGCACGGACATTCGAAATGGGTTAATGCTCTTGCTCAAAAAGCTGACAACAAGCCCGTTTTGTTCAAAAATTCTTATCAACGGGCATCTATCTATCAGTTCTACAGCGGTCAAAAGGCCTCCTCTTTAAACGAAATACGCTATCGGAATAATCAATATGGCCTAAGAGGTTATGCGGAATTCCGTTCAGCTAAAGATGTTATTTTGGTTGAAAAAACGAATGAAAAAGCCTTCGACAGTATAGCGNATAAAGACAATTCTCTGTTCTATTTAAAACATCTTCAGCAGCCTCGAATTTATGGAAAGCTCGAATGGAACTTTGAAAATTCTATTTTAACGCTTCAAAACAAACATCCTTTTTCTATTCCTCTTCAAAATTTTGAAATAAAGTTGGCAAGACTCAATGCCTATAAAGAATTTCTAGGTGTAAAAACAGTTTCCGGTTTTTACCTTCAAGAAGCTATAATTGAGCCTGGTCAAACACTCGAAGTTAACACCAGATTTTTACAAAATATCGAGCCCTCTCCATTTTTTAAACTAAGCTTGACATTTGACGGTTTACCGACGAATATTCAAGGTTTATCACTTAAAAATNAATAGTTAAGCCTTCCTAGATTTACTTTTTTATTGTTCACCTATGAATTATCTTTATCTTTGCAATCTCAAATAAAAACAAGTCGTTTTAAGGTTTGTTTAAAAGCGGGTGTTAGGTATGAAAGTGAAAACGATCTTGGTGTCTCAACCAGAACCGAAAGTAGAAAATTCTCCCTATGCAAAGCTCATAGAAAAAGAGAATATTAAAGTTGATTTCAGACCCTTCATTCATGTCGAAGGAGCTAGCGCAAAAGAGGTAAGAACTCAAAAAGTAGACCTCAATGACTTTACAGCAGTTATTTTAACTTCAAGAAATGCAGTTGATCACTTCTTTAGATTAGCAGAAGAAATGAGATTTAAAGTTCCTGATGCCATGAAGTATTTCTGTCAATCTGAAGCTGTAGCTTACTACCTTCAAAAATATGTAGTTTACAGAAAGCGAAAGATATATGTAGGGGAGCGCTTATTTTCTGATTTAACAATTCATTTTAAAAAGTATAAAAACGAAACTTTTTTACTTCCTTCTTCAGATGTACTCAAACCTGATGTTCCCAAAACACTAGATGACCTTCAACTCAATTGGACTAGAGGTGTTTTTTACAAGACTGTTATTAGTGATTTATCTGATCTTAGAGATGTCTATTATGACGTTTTAGTATTCTTTAGTCCTTCGGGAATAGAGAGTCTTCTCAAAAATTTTCCAGACTTTGAACAGAACAATACCCGAATTGCCGTTTTTGGAAATAGTACCGTAAAAGCCGCTTCTGATGCCGGACTTCGAATTGACATCAAAGCACCCACTCCTGAAACACCATCTATGACCATGGCAATTCAGAAGTACGTCAACGAGGTGAATAAGTCTTAATCTTATAAGCGGCATAAAACCAAGCGAAAATTAAAAGACTCCCCCCAATAGGAGTAACAGGGCCTAAAAATCCTAAGTCAAGACCGAAGACGTCTTGCATACTTAAAAGGTATATGCTTCCGCTGAATAGCAGTAAACCTGTATAGATAAGCAAGGCTATTTTATTTTTATCTTTTTCTTCTATACGTGGAATGAGCGAGAGGATTATCAAGAAAAAAACATGATAAAATTGATATCTGAGTCCGGTTTCAAAACTAGCCAACTGATCTACACTAAGTAATTTTTTCAATAAATGAGCTCCAAAGGCACCCAAAACAACCGTGAATCCACCTAAAATAAACGTGAAGTGAAGTCTTTTAGTCATGAGCCATAATTATCTATTAAATTCGTATTAAAGATAAGAGATTAAGCCATGAAACAAGCATCAGAAAACAATCAAGAAGTGATTAAGCTTGACGGAATTGACAAGCAAATACTGAATCATCTCATGAAAGATGCTAGAAAGCCTATCTTAGAAATAGCACGAAAAATTGGTATTTCTGGAGCAGCCATACACCAACGCTTAAAAAAACTAGAAAACGCTGGACTAATCGAAGGCTCTAAGTTTGTTATAAATACCAAACGACTTGGTTATACAACCATGGCCTATATCGGAATTTTTCTCGACAAGGCAATGAACAATCCCAAAGCGGTTAAAGACCTAGAGGCTATTCCAGAGGTGTTAGAATGCCATTACACGACGGGAAATTGGTCCATATTAATTAAGGTGCTCTGTAGAGATAACGAACATTTGATGTCTATACTAAACAACCAAATTCAAAGAATTGAGGGAGTGTCAAGGACACCACCATCGAGCTTGCATACGTCCGCACACGCTTGCATATCGATCGCACCGAGCGGCTTGGGCTCATGCGCCGACGCAAACCACATGATGCGTCCCCCACTGCTCATTCGGACACAGAAGGCCCTCCTCCAATCGGGCCCTGACGCCTTTGCC
>NZIQ01000078.1 GCA_002691685.1 Flavobacteriaceae bacterium
TCTGCAATCAAAATAATCACTGAGTTCTTTGTAGATGGCTCTACCAATAAATCCGCTTCCTCCCAATATGAGAATGCGTTTATTTTTCATAAGGCTTAAGTGGATTTATAAAATGGTGGTTTAACCACTTTCGCAGCAACAGTTTTATTTCGAATTTGAATGTAAATAGTGGTTTCCATTGCAGCATAAGCCGTTTTGACATAGGCCAAACCTATTCCCTTAGATAATGAAGGAGACATAGTTCCAGAGGTGACTAGACCAATTTCTTCTTGGTTTTGGTTGACAACTTTATAGTCTTTTCGCGGAATACCTTTTTCTATCATTTCAAATCCTATGAGTTTTTTTGAAACCCCTTTTTCTTTTTGTGATTTAAGAAAAGAAGCATTCACGAAATCACAGTTGAATTTTGTAATCCATCCTAGACCTGCCTCTAGGGGACTAGTGGTATCGTTGATATCATTTCCATATAAGCAATAACCCATTTCTAATCGGAGGGTGTCTCTAGCGGCTAAGCCAATGGGTTTTGCACCTTGCTCAAGAACGGTGCTCCAAACTTGTACAACTTCACTGTTCTTGCAATAAATTTCAAATCCTCCAGAGCCCGTGTAACCTGTTGCAGAAATAATTACTTCAGGAATTCCGCCAAAATCACCTTTGGTAAATTGATAAAAAGGAATTTTAGCGAGATTAACTGAACTCAAAGACCGCATCAATTCAATGGTCTTAGGCCCCTGAATAGCAAGAAGAGCGTAGGAGTCAGATTCATTGATTAAAGAAGCGCCTATGGTCGAATTGTATTTTTGTATGTGCGCAAAATCTTTTTCTATATTAGATGCATTGACGACAAGCATATATGAATCTGCTGCTAGTTTGTAAATAATCAGATCATCAACTATTCCTCCGGTTTCATTAGGCATACAACTGTATTGCGCTTGACCAGAACTCAGTTTTGTGACATCGTTAGAACTTATTTTAGAAATCAACGCTGTAGCATGCTCTCCGCTTACAAAAAATTCTCCCATATGAGAGACATCAAAAACGCCACAGTCGTTTCTTACATGATGGTGCTCTATTGATACGCCCTCATAGCTCAAAGGCATTTGATAACCTGCAAAGTCAACTATTTTCGCACCCAAAGTACTATGCTGTTCGAATAGAGCAGTCTTTTTCATAAGTTTTCATTATTACCAAGCGAAGTTACCGAATTCTATTGCAGTAAAAAAGACTTCAAATCTTCATAATTTGAAGTGAGAATGCTCTGTTTTTCGCGATTCATTAAAAAGTGCACATTTTCAGGAATAGAAACCTCAATATCAAGGGTCGACTCTACCACATCTATAAATTTAGAGGGGTGCGCCGTTTCAAGAAATACACCAGCGGTTGTCGGATTTTTTGCCATATATGCTTGTAGCCCTAAGTAAGCTACCGCTCCATGTGGGTCAGCCACGTAATTGAATTGATTATAGATTTCTTGCATGGCAACTTTAGTTTCTGAATCAGAATAGGAAAGTGCAGTAAAATCAAATTCAAGTTCTTTTTTTTGCTTGTTGAAGAGTTCTAAAATTCGAACAAAATTCGAGGGATTACCTACGTCCATAGCGTTAGATATCGTAGCCACCGTGTCTTTAGGTCTATAAACCCCCGTTTTCATAAAATCCACAACAGTATCGTTAGTATTATTACAAGCTATGAAATGTGCAACAGGCAGACCCATTTTATGCGCGAGCATACCTGCACAAATATTTCCAAAATTCCCCGAAGGCACTGAAAAAACAGGATGCTCTTGAATCCTCATATTTTTTAATGTCTTATATGCAAAAATATAATAGAGCATTTGTGGAATCCATCTCGCTACATTAATGCTATTGGCTGAGGTCAATCTAACTTTAGAGGTTAGCTCAGGGTCTACAAATGCCCTTTTTACCATGGACTGACAATCATCAAAGGTGCCTTGTACTTCAAGAGCAGTGATGTTTTGCCCTAGTGTTGTGAGTTGTTTTTCTTGAATAGGACTTACTTTTCCACTGGGGTAAAGAATCACTACATCAATACCTTCAACACCTAAAAATCCATTGGCTACGGCACCACCAGTATCTCCAGAGGTGGCTACAAGAACAGTTGCTTTCTGATTTTGTTCGTCTTGAATAAACCGCCCTAAGCATTTCGCCATAAATCCTGCTCCTACATCTTTAAAGGCGAGTGTAGGGCCATGAAACAGTTCTAGACTGTAATATTTTCCAACTTGTTGTAATGGAAATTCAAAAGACAAGACATCATCCAATAGTTGCTCTAATTCAGAAAGATTGAGGTCTTCATCCACAAAAGGACGCATGGCCTCAAGTGCAATCTCCAAATTAGAGAGTTCTGGTATTTTTTCAACAAAGGAGGATTTCCATTGTGGAATATAGGCCGGGTAATATAGGCCTTTATCTGGCGCAAGTCCTTGTATTACAGCTTGTTTAAAAGATGCGGTTTGTCCGTTATTGGTTAGACTAACGTATTTCATGTGTTCCTTGGTTGTCTATTTCACCTGAGTACAAACTAAAATCGTAATCCTGTACGGAGGCAATTTGCATCACGTTTTCTTTAATTCTTTCAGCCGCTTGGCTTCCTTCGCATAATGCAAATACAGAAGGTCCTGAGCCGGATATACCAAAACCTAAAGCGTTTTCATCCAAAGCCGCCGATTTGTAGTGCTCGAATTTTGGAATGAGATTTTTACGATGTGGTTCGATCACTAAGTCTTTGAGGTGTCTGCTTATCAGTTTAGCATCTGAACGTGTCAATCCTAAGATCAGACCTGCGAGATGCCCCCATTGCTGTGTAGCTAAAGACAAAGGGATTTTTGAGGGAAGTACTGCTCGAGCCTCTTTTGTTCTAACCTCAATTTTTGGATGAAGCACAACTGCGTGAAGGTCCAAATCACAATAAATGCTGCTCACCGTTAATGGACTGTAACTGCTGATTAGAGAAAACCCACCTAGTAGGGAAGGAGCTACATTATCTGCATGTTCACAACCACTCGCAACAGCTTCTCCTTTCATAGCTAATGAAATTAGCTCTTTAGAAGACAATTGCGAATTGAGTAGCGCATCTGCTCCAAAAATTGCTCCTGCAGCACTTGCCGCACTAGAACCAATACCACTTCCAGGCTTTATTTTTTTTTCAATACGAATGTCGATACCAAAATCGATTTGAGCTTCAAAACGATTATAGAGATGTTTAACGGCCACTCCCGCCACATTATCTTCAAGGGTAAGAGGTAATTGAGCCCCTGTAATTTCAGAAATACGCACCCCTTTTATTGCAGTTTTTTCAAAGTGCATATAATCACCAAGGGCGGCAAATGAAAAGCCTAGGACGTCGTATCCTGCACAAACGTTTGCAACAGAAGCTGGTGCAAAAACTGAAATTTTTTCCATTTATTCGAGATGATTTCCAGAACGTATGATATCTCCGACAATTCCAGAAGCTGTAACATCTGCACCTGCGCCTGCACCTTTGATTACCAGCGGGTTTTCTCGGTAGCGATCAGTATAAATCAAGATTATATTATCACTCCCTGAAAGATGGTAAAAATCATTACCCATATCTACTTTTTCTAATCCAACACTCGCTTTAAAAGAGGTTTTACTTTCAGCTATGAAGGTAGCAACAAATTTTAATTTAGCTTTTTCTTTTTGTGCCTCTAAAAAGAGCTCAGTGAAATGCTTTTGATTTTTATCAAGTTCTGTTAAGAAAGAGTTGACATCACTAGTATTTCTACACGTTTCAGGTAAAAATTCTAATGAAGAAATATCTTGCATATCTAGTTCGTATCCTGATTCTCGTGCTAAAATTAAAACCTTACGTTTGACATCTGTGCCGCTGAGATCAATTCTAGGGTCGGGTTCAGTGTAGCCTCCTTGCATCGCCTGTTTGACGACATCAACGAATTTCACCTCTTCATTAAAACTATCAAATATAAAGTTTAGACTTCCAGATAGAACGGCTTTAATACTTCTTATTTGGTCGCCAGAGTCTACCAGCTGTTTGATAGTATCTATTATAGGTAGTCCTGCACCGACATTAGTTTCAAATAAGAATGGAGTTTGGTATTTTTTACTCATCGCTTTTAAATTTGAGTAGCGTTCATATTCAGAAGAACTGGCAATTTTGTTGCAGGTAACAACGGCAATACTTTTATTCAAGTAGGCTTCATAGCAAGAGGCAATATATTCACTAGCTGTGTTGTCGACAAAAACACTATTTCGCAAATTTAGGTCCTGAACTTTAACTTGAAACGCATGCATATCTGCTGACTCTCCTTGTTCAAGAAGTTCAGCCCAATTTGTAATGTGCAATCCATTAGGATCGAAATACATTTTTCTAGAGTTCGATATAGCACATACACGTAACTGCAATCTCAACTCTTCTTCAAAATAGTCTTTCTGTTGATTCAAAATATTGAGAAGTTTTGAACCAACCGTTCCTACACCTGTTATAAACAAGTTGATCAATTTGAGTTGCTTTTCAAAAAAGCGTTCGTGAACTGCATTTAGGGCCTTGGTGACATCTTTTTTAGAAATCACTACGGAAATATTTCGCTCTGAAGCTCCTTGCGCAATAGCTTTAACGTTTACATTATTACTGCCTAAAGTAGAAAATAATTTACCGCTTAAACCTTGATGAGAACGCATATTGTCTCCGACCAAAGCTATAATACTCAGTTCTGTTTCTATTCTAAGCGGATATATTTTTTGAGTTTCTAATTCATAGTCAAGAGCTTCTTCAAGTGCTTTTTTGGCTAAGTCCCCATTGTATTGTGATATTCCAATGCACAGCGAATGTTCAGAAGATGCTTGTGTGATGAGAATAATATTTATTTCAGCTAAGGCTAAGGCTTCAAATATACGTTTTGAGGTTCCCTTAGTTCCGATCATTGAAGGACCTTCGATAGTGAGTAGTGCGATATCATGCATATGACTTAGCCCGCTGACTACATTGGCTTTTGTACTCCCTTCTTTAGTTATTAATGTTCCGTTGTCCTCTGGTTGAAAGGTATTTTTAATGTACAATGGGATGCCAGCACTGAAAACAGGTTGAACACTTGGTGGATGCAATACCTTTGCTCCAAAGTGAGATAACTCTAATGCTTCCTGATATGAGAGTTCATTTAATGGTCGGGCTTGTTTAACAATTCTTGGGTCAGAGGTATACATGCCACTTACATCGGTATAAATAAAAAGAATTTCAGCTTGAGTTGCAGCGGCATAAAGCGATGCTGTAAAATCAGATCCACCTCGTCCTAAGGTAGTTGGAATATTATTTTCATCTCTTGCTATAAAACCAGGCGCGACTGCAATTTGGTTGATTTGAGCAGCAAAGGAGACAATCTGCGCATAACTCGTTTGCAAATCTACTTTTGCCTGAGAAAAGTTGCTATCTGTTGTTAACAAAGCTCTTGAATCCATGTAGGTGCTGACCACATCGAGTGAATTCAAATAGGCGTTTAGCAGTTTAGAGGATAAAAGTTCACCGTATCCTAGGACTTTGTCACGGGTTCTTAAACTAGCTTCACCGATGAGAAAGACACCTCCTAATATGGTTTCAAGATCTTCAAAATCTTGAGTAAGATCTTGTTTAAGATTTGCCTCAATTGGAATAAACTCTAAAAAAGGTTGATGTAGGTGTTTGATTTGTTGAACTACAGTTAAATAGGATTTATTTTTTTGTTCTGCTTGATCTATGGCCTTTTCAATTAAGTCTGTTGTTCCACCAACCGCTGAGACCACGGTAATAATGGGACTATTGTACGAATTATATTTTTCTAGAACAATACTTCCCAGTTTCTGTAACGCCTGTACATCGGCTATTGAGCTACCTCCAAACTTTAAGACAACCATGCTATGAAATTTTTATGAGCGGCGAAATTACAATTTGATAATAGGATAGGGATAAACTTCATGATTTTTTGATGATAATGTAAAAAAATAAAAATTCATCAAAAGAATTCAGAAATTATAGTAGATATTCTGTGAATTAAGCAACTGATTATGCGGCAATCTTATTTGATAGCCACAACTCAGCATTTTCAAGTGAATAAAAAACCTCTATGGGTTTTTCAAAAAAGAGCTTTACTATACCAAAATTAAGGATAGCTTTTTGCTGATGTGTTAATAGTGCTAGTCCTTTAAAATGTTCCACTTTTGCCAAAAAATTCAACGCGTGAGGATCAATAGTATATTGATTCTGATAATCCAATAAAACACCAAAGGTTTGGTTTCTAAAATGGACTTCTGAGATTCCAATTAACTGATATACAGTTTCGAGATCTATAATGGCATCGACGTTAAAGTACACATGCATAGTCTTAGCACTTACTTTAACAAGACCATATTCTAATTCATAAGTAGCTACTTGAGCTTCGAGCAATTTCATGCTACAAAGTTCTTTACAGGCTATTACAAAAGTATAGATAACAGATAAAAAACCTATTTCATCTGTTTTAATGCACTTGAATTCAAGTGCTTATGTAAAAAAACATTTCTTTTCTGACGGCATCGTGTAAGGCTATTCTTTCCTAACTGTTTCTTTAACCACTACAAGGTCTTCTTTATTCTTACTCAAATCTAACTTTATGTGGTCACCACTGCTCAATCTTGCATTGACAATTTCCTCTGCAAGTTTATCTTCAATATACTTTTGAATTGCCCTCTTTAGTGGACGAGCTCCAAAATCTTTATCAAAACCTTTATCAGCTACGAATGTTTTGGCTTTTTTGGTTAAGGTGAGTTCGTAACCAAGTGATTTGATACGCTCAATGACACCTCTAAGTTCAATATCTATGATGGAATTGATATGTTCTTTATCAAGACTATTGAAAACTACCACATCGTCAATACGATTCAGAAATTCTGGGGCAAAAGCCTTTTTTAAGGCTTTTTCTATAACACCTTTTTGAAAATCACCCTCTTGTGCTTTACGGGCGGCAGTTCCAAAACCTACGCCTTGGCCAAAATCTTTAATTTGCCTTGCTCCGATGTTCGAGGTCATAATGATTATAGTGTTTCTAAAATCAACCTTTCGCCCGAGACTGTCAGTCAAAAACCCATCATCTAAAACTTGTAAAAGCATATTAAATACGTCTGGATGTGCTTTTTCAATCTCATCTAGAAGTATGACTGCGTAAGGCTTTCTTCTAACTTTTTCAGTGAGTTGACCTCCTTCTTCATAACCTACGTAGCCCGGGGGAGCTCCCACCAGTCTTGAGATAGCAAATTTTTCCATGTATTCGCTCATATCGATTCTGATTAGTGCGTCTTCTGAATCAAATAACTCCTTAGCTAAAACCTTGGCTAATTGAGTTTTACCAACACCTGTTTGCC
The DNA here is from genome assembly GCA_002691685.1 of Flavobacteriaceae bacterium. Classification (GTDB taxonomy): domain Bacteria; phylum Bacteroidota; class Bacteroidia; order Flavobacteriales; family Flavobacteriaceae; genus UBA3478. The sequence goes on from NZIQ01000078.1 coordinate 7,368, forward strand.
CCAAAAAGATAAAAGAACCTATCGGTTTGTCAGGATCTTTTAATCCAGCTCGATTTCTTTGAATAGCCTTAGAAACTTTTAACACAGCTTCGTCTTGACCTATGATAGAGGCATTGATAATTTCAGGTAATTCTGCAAGACGATTACTCTCTGTCTGTGCTATACGATTTACAGGAATTCCGCTCATCATGGAAACGACATCGGCCACATTTTCTTCATCGACGATTTCACGATGTTGTTTACTTTCTTCTTCCCACTCGAGTTGAGCTGCTTCTAGTAATTTCTCAAGCCTCTTTTCATCATCTCTTAGTTTCGCCGCTTCCTCGTATTTCTGTTTTTTGACAACAGTATTTTTCTGTTCGCGAGTAGCCCCTAATTTTTCTTCTAATTCTAGAATGCTTTCAGGAACGTTCATGTTGACAATATGCACTCTAGAACCTGCTTCATCTAGAGCATCAATAGCTTTATCTGGTAAAAACCGATCAGAGATGTATCGATTGGTCAACAGTACACAAGATTTAAGGGCCTCATCAGTGTAGATTACGTTATGATGGTCCTCATATTTTGATTTAATATTTTTTAAGATATCAATGGTCTCTTCAACTGTTGCTGGTTCAACTATGACTTTTTGAAACCTGCGCTCTAGGGCACCATCTTTTTCGATATACTGTCTGTACTCATCTAGAGTAGTTGCACCTACACATTGAATTTCGCCTCGTGCCAATGCAGGTTTAAACATATTTGATGCGTCTAAACTTCCTGTTGCTCCGCCTGCACCAACAATAGTGTGTATTTCATCTATAAATAAAATAACATCATCATTTTTTTCGAGCTCGTTCATTACGGCCTTCATGCGTTCTTCAAATTGTCCCCTGTATTTAGTTCCTGCAACTAATGACGCAAGGTCCAATGTTATAACTCGTTTATTATAGAGTACACGTGAGACTTTTTTCTCCACAATTCGAAGCGCTAAACCTTCGGCAATAGCACTTTTACCTACACCGGGCTCTCCTATCAGTAAAGGATTATTTTTTTTACGTCGAGATAATATTTGTGAAACACGTTCAATCTCTTTTCCACGGCCTACAACTGGATCTAACTTCTCTTCTTCAGCTAATTGTGTTAGGTCTCTTCCGAAATTGTCTAAAACCGGTGTCTTCGATTTCGCACCTCGCTTGGTAGTTGACGAAGACTTTGATGATTTAGAACTGCTGAAGTCCTTTTCTTCCTCTTCCTCCTCAGAATCGTTTGGGAAAGATGACTCTGAAGTCGATTCGTCTATATAATCATCTTCAGAAGTAATCATAGATCTAAACTGGTCTTTTACATTGTCGTAATCGATTTTCAGTTTCTGAAGCAATTTAGTGGTCGGGTCATTTTCATTTCTCAGGATACAGAGCAGTAAATGCGCTGTATTAATGGTGGAACTTTGAAATAATTTAGCTTCTAAAAAAGTTGTTTTTAGTGCTCTTTCCGCCTGTCTAGTCAAACGCAGATTTTTTTTCTCCTTACTCAAACTATCGTGTTCGGTAGTGGCTGGAGTCAAAATTTCTGTTTTGCGCCTGAGTTGATCTAGGTCGATATCCATACCGTCAAGAATGTGCACAGCCTTGCCTCCGCCATCTCTTATGATACCCAAAAGAAGGTGTTCAGTTCCGATAAAATCGTGCCCTAAACGAAGGGCTTCTTCTTTACTAAAGGCTAATACGTCCTTGACTCTTGGAGAGAAATTATCATCCATAAATTTTCTTTTCAAAAGCTAAAAATAAGCATTCTATTCCTCAATAAAACAATTATTCTGACGGGATGTTGTGTGAGCTGACAAATTTTTGAACCAATGTTAATAAATAGTTGATTTTTGTTGCGAATCTTCAATTATTAGGACCCTAGATTTAATTAAATTGCCACATTATTTAATCAGTAAATGCTTACGACGCGATGAGTGAAGGAGAAAAGCTAATTCCCATAAATATTGAAGATGAAATGAAATCGGCTTACATCGATTATTCGATGTCCGTAATTGTTTCACGTGCACTGCCAGATGTTAGAGATGGTCTTAAACCCGTACACAGAAGAGTGTTGTTTGGTATGCATGAACTTGGAGTGAGATCTACATCATCACACAAAAAATCTGCCAGAATAGTGGGAGAGGTATTAGGTAAATATCACCCTCACGGAGATACATCAGTATACGACACTATGGTACGTATGGCACAAGAATGGAGTCTTAGATACATGATGATTGATGGTCAGGGTAACTTCGGGTCCGTAGACGGAGATTCACCGGCTGCAATGCGTTATACGGAGGCTCGTATGCGTAAAATTGCAGATGAGATGCTCTCCGATATCGATAAAGAAACGGTTGATTTTCAACTTAATTTTGATGATTCGCTCAAAGAACCTACTGTTCTTCCTGCTCGAGTTCCTAACCTACTAGTTAACGGAGCTTCTGGAATTGCTGTGGGAATGGCCACAAATATGCCGCCACACAATTTGTCAGAGGTTGTTGATGGGACCATTGCTTACATTAAAAACCCTGAAATTGAAATTGAAGAACTTATTCAATATGTAAAGGCACCTGATTTCCCTACTGGAGGAACTATTTATGGTTACGAAGGGGTTAAAGATGCTTTTATGACTGGTCGCGGTCGTGTGGTCATGAGAGCTAAGGCTATAATTGAAGAAGTTCAAGGGAAAGAAGCTATTGTAGTTACTGAAATTCCTTATCAGGTCAATAAAGCAGACATGATCAAAAAGACCTGGGATATGGTCAATGATAAAAAAATAGAAGGAATATCTGCTATTCGAGACGAGTCTGATCGAAAAGGAATGCGTGTAGTTTACATGTTGAAGCGAGACGCTATTCCAAATATCGTTTTGAATACCCTATTCAAATACACGGCGCTACAATCTTCTTTTAGTGTAAATAATATTGCTTTAGTCGATGGAAGACCGCAACTACTGCACTTAAAAGACTTAATCAAGCACTTTGTAAATCACCGCCATGAAGTCGTTGTACGAAGAGCACAATTTGAGTTGAGAAAGGCAGAGGAAAGAGCTCATATCGTCCAAGGTTTAATCATAGCCTCAGACAATATTGATCGCGTCATTGAAATTATTCGGGGCTCAGCGAATGTCGATGAAGCCCGAGCTTCTTTAATGAAAGAATTTGAACTCAGTGAGCTTCAAGCAAAGGCGATTGTAGAAATGAGACTGCGTCAACTCACAGGTCTTGAGCAGGATAAGTTAAGAGCTGAATACCAGGAGTTGTTAGACACTATTGAAGATCTCAAAGATATTTTGGATAGAGAAGAACGCAGAATGCAAATTATTACTGAAGAACTTCAAGAGGTAAAAGATAAATATGGAGATGAGCGCAGATCTGTCATCGACTTCTCTGGAGGTAGCTTGAGCATTGAAGATATGATTCCTGACGAACAAGTGGTTATTACCATTTCTCACGCAGGTTATATCAAAAGAACACCTGTCTCAGAATACAAAACTCAAAATAGAGGAGGAGTTGGGCAGAAAGCATCATCCACTAGAAATGAAGACTTTTTAGAACATTTATTTGTTGGAACAAACCATCAATATATGTTGTTCTTTACACAAAAAGGAAAGTGTTTCTGGATGCGTGTATATGAAATCCCAGAGGGAAGTAGGACAGCTAAAGGAAGAGCTATTCAAAACCTCATTCAAATCGAAAATGACGATAAGGTAAAAGCGTTTATTTGTACGAAAGATCTCAAAGACGAAGACTATGTGAATTCGCATTACGTGATTATGGCCACTAAAAAAGGAGTGGTCAAAAAGACTTCTTTAGAACAATATTCTAGGCCGAGAAAAGGTGGAATTAATGCTATTGGAGTGCGAGAGGGCGATGAACTTCTCGAAGCCAAAATGACCACTGGAAGCTCTCAAATTATAATGGGTCTTAAGTCGGGTAAAGCTATTCGTTTTGAAGAGAGTAAAACGAGACCTATGGGACGTAACGCTTCAGGAGTCAGGGGAGTAACTCTTGCCCATGAGAATGACGAGGTCATCGGAATGATTTCTGTAAACCAAACCACTGACAATATCCTAGTTGTCTCTCAAAACGGATATGGCAAGCGCTCTGACTTGGAGGACTACAGGGTCACTAATAGAGGAGGAAAGGGAGTAAAAACTATTTCTATTACCGATAAGACAGGTGGATTGGTAGCTATTAAAAATGTTACCGACCAAGATGATTTGATGATTATTAACAAGTCTGGTATTGCTATACGACTTCCGGTTGAAGACCTGCGAGTCATGGGTCGAGCTACTCAGGGTGTTCGCTTAATCAACCTCAAAAACAATGATCAAATTGCGGCTGTTGCAAAGGTCATGAAAATTGAGGATGACGAAATCGAAGAAACTGAAGAATCGTCAGAAAGTGCATCTTAAGGACTTTTTAATCCAAATTTAATTTGGCATAACTATTGACTTAACAAAACAGTAGCCTTAACTTGCACCGCATATTTAAAGAATAAAGCATACAAGAATTATGAAAATAAGAATTTTATCTATCCTTTCTTTCGCAGTAGTTTTCAATCTTTCTGCTCAGAAAGACGAGCTAAAAGCGGCTTCTAAAGCCATTAAAGCAGCAGAATACGCCGAAGCCAAATCTATTTTAGAAAGTGCAAAATCACTAGTAGATGGTCAAGACGATGCTAGAACAAAATCTACTTTTTACGCTTACCTTGGAGAAGCTTCTTACAACCTTGCGTTAGAAGACGACAGCATGTATGATCTAGCTATAGAGTCATATCAAAGTGTTATTGACATCGAAAAACAAAGTGGTAAGGTTAGAAATACTGCAGATGCTGAACAAAAATTAAGCCAGATAACAGCAAATTTGATTAATGAAGCTGTAGATGATCAGCAAACTGGTAATTTCATTTCAGCAGCAACTAAACTTTATAAAGGTTATCTACTTCGTCCTATGGACACTATTTATCTGTACTACGCAGCCGGATCAGCGGTTAATGCGCAGGATTACGACAGCGCCTTGAAATACTACATTGAGCTAAAAGATATTAATTATGACGGTAGTGAGACCAAATATACAGCGGTGAATATCGAATCTGGTGAGGTTGAAGAATTCGATAAGAATACGAGAGATTTATACATCAAAGCGGGAACTCATAAAGATGCAGCTGAGACAAAAACGCAATCTAGAAAAGCTGAGGTAGTTAAAAACATTGCACTTATTTACCAACAACAGGGTAAAAAAGATGAAGCGCTCTTAGCCTACGATGACGCAATTGCTAACAATCCTACTGATGTAAATCTCTTATTAAACAAGGCAAATTTATATTACCAAATGGGTAATGTAGATGAATTTAAGACACTAATGAATAAGGCCTCCAATATGGCTCCCAACAATCCTGATTTGCAATACAACATTGGAGTTATTGCCATGGAGCAAGGAAATTTGCAGGAGGCACGAGCGGCATACTATCGCGCCATAGAAATTGATCCAACATATGTTAATGCTGGCTTAAACTTATCAACTTCATACATTAATGAAGGAAACTCATTCATTGATGAAATGAACGAGTTAGCTCTTTCTTCGAAGAAAGCAGATTACGACAAGTATGACGAACTGAAGGCGAAAAAAGATGAACTATTTAAGATAGGTGCTGAAATTTTAGAAAATATGTTGGCGGATGCTCCAGAAAATGAACAAGTTCTAACTCAGCTCAAAAATATTTACGGTGCACTCGGTGATAATGAGAATTTCATGAGAATTCGAACATTACTAGAGCAGTAAAAAGCATTTAAATAGTAAAAAAAGCCAGCTTAATGCTGGCTTTTTTTACACCTCTAAACTCTTTATAACTCTCAAATGGTGTGTGTACTGTTTAGTTTCAGGGTTGAAAATTCCAGTGTGGTCTATGCGGTCAATTCTAACTTTACCAAAGGCATGTATGATGTAATTGTTGGGCAGAATGATTCCTACGTGGTGAATGATACCTTCTTTAGTATCAAAAAAGGCCAAGTCACCAGGTTTTGATTCTTCGATAAAACTCAGAGGTATACCTTGCTCAGATTGTTGTTCAACACTTCGATACAAGACTATATCGCAGTTTTTATAAATCAGCTGCGTAAATCCTGAAGAATCCACACCAAAAGTAGATCTTCCGCCTTGCATAAAGGGGGTATTTAATAAAGTCAAGGCCAATTCAGGAATTGATCTGGTTTTAGGAGATAACTCAAAATCCTTGTTGTGGTGATTGATGCAGTACATGGCGTCCATTCTTGCTCCGAAAAGAATGGTCCTCAAATTATTAATAGCATCGATCACATAACCAATGGGTTCGTCATTATATACAGCCTTGCTAAAATCGTTCAAGACTTGAACATTGTCTTCTGCGATCGGATGGAATTGATTACGGTGAATCCAACCCTTACTTTTGTCAAATTGCAACTCAATTAACAAATAATGCTTTCGCACTTCTTTAATTTTGTAGTGGTCTCCATAAAGCATTTGATTTACAACACTTGAATGTGCATCTGCCTGCTCATATATATTGATGACACTTAAATCACAAATACCGTATTGATTTTTCAAGGATTTACTTTCTTTCAATGAGCATTGCAGAAGCCCCGCCTCCACCATTACAAATTCCCGCAACACCGTAAGTGCCTTGATTTTGAATAAGCGTATAAATAAGGGTTACTAAAATTCTAGTCCCTGAGCAGCCAAGAGGATGCCCTAAAGCTACAGCTCCTCCTCTGGTATTTAATTTTTCTGAAGGAATACTCAATATTTTTTGATTCGCAAGAGCAACAGCAGAAAATGCTTCATTGACTTCAAAATAATCAACATCTAAGATGTTTAAAGAAGCCTTTTCTAATACCGAGGGAATTGCTTTTGATGGAGCAATAGTAAACCACTTTGGAGCTGTCGCAGCATCTGCATAGCTATTGATATATGCCAATACAGAAAGACCGAGTTCTTTGGCTTTTTCTTCGCTCATTAGTACAACAGCTGCTGCCCCATCATTAATGGTTGATGCATTGGCGGCGGTTACTGTTCCGTCTTTGCTAAAAGCAGCTCTCAAATGAGGTATTTTATCAAACCTCACATTTTGATATTCCTCGTCGTGATCGACAATAAGAGGCTCTCCTCTTCGTTGGGGAACACTTACTGGAGCAATTTCATCTTTGAAAGCTCCATTTTTCCATGCTTCAGCTGCTTTTTCATAAGAGCTAATAGCGAATTCATCTTGAGCTTCTCGACTTAGCCCGTATTTAGTAGCACATTCATCAGCACAGACCCCCATGGCATGGGCGTCGTATGCATCGTTTAATCCGTCTTCTTGTAATCCGTCTACAAAGGCTTGAGAACCAAATTTTTGTCCTTTACGTAAATAACTATAGTGAGGAATTAGACTCATGTTTTCCATGCCTCCTGCTACACAAATCTCATTGTCTCCCAATGCAATAGATTGTGCAGCCCATTGAACTGACTTAAGCCCCGAAGCGCAAACTTTGTTTACGGTAGTACAGGGTGTGTTTTCAGGAAGTCCTGCCAAAAGTGCAGATTGTCTTGCTGGAGCTTGTTTACATCCTGCTTGAACAACATGTCCCATGAATACTTCGTCTACTTCTTCTGGATTTAGGGTGATTTGTTTTAATGCAGCCTTTATGGCAATTGCACCTAATTCAACTGCTGGAATGCTTGAAAGTTGTCCTAAAAAAGAGCCTATTGGCGTTCTTTTAGCCGCAACAATAACTACTTTGTGCATGGGTTCTTATTTGATACGAAAATACTAAAATCATATTTTCTATTTTTATGGTAATTAAGGTTTTCTATGGCTACTATTAAAGACTTGTACAAATCTATACAGAAGAATCATTTAAAGATTTATAAATACGCCTTATTTGTTTTTTCTGTGCTCGTAGTTATTTGGATGTTTCCTGCAGGGGTGGACTTTAAATACGAATACAGCAAAGGAAGACCGTGGCAATATGAAAATCTTTACGCCCCTTTTGATTTCGATATTCAAAAATCTATTTCAGAGTTAGAACAGGAACAGAATACAATCAACATCAATCAAACGCATTATTTCAATTTTAATGAGTCTGTTGTAAATGAGGTTGAAAGTGAATTCTATAAACTGTTCAGAGCAACTTTTGGATTTAATTTCGAACAAAACGAAGCTTTATCTGCTGTTTATGAAATAGGAAATGAGATTATAGAAGAATTGTATGCTTCTGGTGTTTTTGAACGCAAAAACGAATACGATCGTATTGAAGTTTCCAAAAAGAATCGTCTTTATACTTTGAGTAAGGACCAAAGAATATTTCCAGAAACTTTAAGAACCAAAATAGAAAAATTGATTGCCTATCGTCTTGTTGAAGAACAAAAGACTATGCTCACACAACTATTGAGTCAAACAGTGCAACCCAATTTGACCTATGATGAGGAGCTCAGTGGAGCCGTACTCAATGAACAGATGAGTAAAATATCATATACACGTGGTGAGATTTTAGAAGGAACCTTAATTGTGAGTCGTGGAAAAATTATTGAGCAAGCCGAATTTCAGTTGCTCGAATCTCTTCGATCAGAGTATCAGTCTCAGCTCATCAGTGGTTTGAGTTTTTATATCATCTTAACGGGATATGGATTGCTTGTAGCATTGGTGCTATTGATGTTAATGCTCTTTATCAAAAAATACCGTCCAAGTATTTATGAAGATAATAATCAGTTGACTTTTATCTTTTTAAACATCCTACTATTTGTTTTGGTGGTTATTACGCTTGTTCAAATTGAAGAGAGTTATTCATACTTGGCACCGCTTTGTATTTTGCCTCTTATTTTAAAGAATTTTTTCGATGCTCGTTTGGGTTTATTCGGGCATGTAATCGCCTTGCTAATTATTGGTTTTGTAGTGCCGAATAGTTTTGAATTTGTTTTTGTTCAAGTGACGGCTGGTATAGTGACTATTTTAGGTGCACAAGAACTTCATAAAAGGAGTAATTTATTTTTAACCGTTGGTCAAATCACCTTGGTTTATATTTTTACTTATGTCGCCTTCACCTGTGTTCACGACGGTTCATTTAGTAGTATAGATTTTAGAGTTTTATTGCTCTTTTTGATCAATGGAATGGTTACATTATTCGCGCAACCACTCATTTATCTCTACGAACGAATCTTTGGAATGGTCTCTGATATTTCGCTTCTCGAACTTTCAGACACAAATTCTACCCTTTTAAAGGTACTCTCCAATCAGGCTCCAGGAACCTTTAATCACTCTCTTCAAGTTGCAAATTTAGCTGAAGCTGCTGCCAATGAAATAGATGCTAATGCCTTATTAGTTAGAGTTGGGGCATTGTATCATGATATTGGGAAATTAGATGATCCGATTTACTATTCTGAGAATCAAATTCACGCTTCAAATCCTCACGATGAGTTAAACCCGTTCGAAAGCGCTCATATTATTAAATCTCATGTAATAAAGGGAATTGAAATTGCGCAGAAATACAACATTCCAGACCGTATAATCGATTTTATTCGAACGCACCATGGCAATAGTCTTATCTATTATTTCTATAAGAAGCAAAAAGAGGTAGAGCCCGAAGTAGAGGAGTTTCATTTTAGATATAATGGTCCAATACCATTTTCAAAAGAAACGGCAATTTTAATGATGTGCGATGCCGTTGAAGCAGCGACTAAAAGTTTGAAAGAACCTAGTTTTAATGAGATTGATGACTTTGTGGAGCGAATTATAAATACACAGATGGGAGACAAGCAATTTTTGAATGCAAACATTTCATTCAAAGAAATTGAAGATATTAAAAAAGTGCTCAAAAAGAAACTCAATAATATATATCATGTCCGTGTAGAATATCCAGAATAGGCTAGGTGATAAGCACTATTTAAATTCTAATATTTTACCAAAGATTTTCTTTAAAAATAGTTGTGAACTAGAGATTAAAGATATAGTTTTGCACCCGCCTTTAAGATAATTATTTAATCATCATAGTTAAAGGTTCTTGGGAGAGGTGCCGGAGTGGTAACGGAGCAGATTGCTAATCTGTCAGCGCGTAAGTGCTGCCTGGGTTCGAGTCCCAGTCTCTCCGCAAAATAGCCTTAACCAAAGGTTAAACGGGGTGTAGCGTAGCCCGGTCATCGCGCCTGCTTTGGGAGCAGGAGGTCGCAGGTTCGAATCCTGCCACCCCGACGTACTAAGAGAACTATCCATAGGGGTGGTTCTTTTTGTTTATAAGACCTCCAAGAGATTCTGCTTCAGTGAGTCAACTAATATCACTCCAGTGAAAGCCAGCAAAGAATTGATCATATCTTTAATTTCTTCTACTGATTCTTAACTAACAGAACTAAACATTTCTTTCTAGGACCTCTTCTCCTGTTAAAATAGACCACATACATCGTCATTGAATATGCAGTCCCTTTTTTCCCATAAATTAGACTAGGTTCTGTAGAGTTTTCTGAGGACCAATATGAATCTCCGCATGATAGCTCAGGCATTTTATCTTGATTTTCAAAAATTAGTTTAAGTTCATCATTATAAGGTAACCGAGAACCATCATTAAATTTTGAAATTAAATTATTTGCTAAATCATAATTTATTTCACCATAGTCACCAGGTTTTTTTATTTCCTTGGTCAATGTGTTCATCTGCAATCAAAAAACTCAACTCTGGTATATATATTTCATATGAAAAAATTTTCACTACCTATCTGTACTGGCATTAATAGATGCATTGACTAAAGTTTTGCAAAAGAATCAGTATTTTCCTTGATAATTTAAAAATTAATTAACATGAAGAATATTAAAGACATCGTCATTGGAACATTCGCATTAATTGCGTTTGCTGCTATTATTACAGGATTTAAAAGCGAAGAAGCTTCGTTGGTTCAGCAATACGAATATGATATTGTAACTGTAGTTGAATCAATTGTTCCTAATGGATTAGGAAGATCAAGAATGATTGCAAAATCAGCAATAGTTGACTATAATTCAGCTACTACTATAAGATTGGAAGATGGCGGAAAAATTAAATCTGATAAAGACAAGCGCAAGGATTTAAGAACAAAGGCATTTGAAGAAACTAAACTATTAAACTTCTACAATATAAGTGGAATTAGATTTAATAATATCGCAACTAACGACGCCATGGTGAAATCAAAATTAACTCAGATGTCAGCTGATGGCTGGGAATTAGTTTTTGTATCGGGAGGTGTTGAATCAAGCGGGGATAAAGATCCAAACGGAATTTATCTTACGCGATATGTATTCAAAAAACCCTTATAAACTTAGATCTATTAATCTAGGATTCTGTTTTTGCTTAATGTATTTTGGATATTATTAGAATGTGATTTTGGATCTCAATTTCTCCTCCTAAAGAATCCTTTCTATAGCCAACAACTATCGCAAGGAGATCACCTGAACCGTTTTATAACTTTATCATAATATTGACATTCGTTGTTTTAAGGCCACACCATGCAGTCTTGGAGAGGATATATTTCTTCAAATTGAACAGGTCATTCCTTTGCCAGAGAATGAAGAGTACATTATTGATGCTAAGGAAAAACTCAAAGAGAAAAAAGATAAAGAGTAAAAAAGCAGAACAGACTACGGCCGAACTGATAGAATTTTATGGGAACGCTTAAAAACAAATTAGAAGAACAGCAACAGCTGAGGTGTTTCCCTTTCTTTTTGGGTTTTAGCGGCTGTTTGTCCATTTGTGTTTAGCTGAATTACTCCTCTCTACAGGTTTTGTCTTGCAAAATTTACGAATTTCACATTCATCTATGAATTTTGCTGTTAAACGTAAATATGTGTGATTCGTCTAGAAAATCCCAAGATTGCAAAATACTATAGATACCACCAAAATGAAAAAGCTTACACTGTTTACCCTAGGACTTTTAGTTTTAATATCCTGTTCTCAAGACACCCAAATAGAAGACTACGATTCTTTTCGAATAGAAGGTAGTGTAACCAAGGGTAGTTTTTTGTCTGGAGCTACCATAGTTTTCACTGAGTTGGACGATAGAGATTTAGCGCAGAAAGGGTCTTATTACGTGGCTTCTATTTATGACTCATCAGGTACTTATGATTTGAATATCGATAGAGAACGCGAAGACGTAGTTAGAGCTACGGCTTCTGGTTACTATTGGGATGAAGTAAGAGATCAAGTAAGTGACGGAGAACTAGACTTAAGCGGTCTATTTGAATGGAGCAGTGAACTGAATATTAATGTTTTATCTCAGTTGGAGTCAGAGCGAGTGAAATACCTCATTCAAAATGATATGATAGGTGGTAGTAGAAGCAAGCGATTTGGTAAAGCCAAAAAGCAGGCCCTCAATGAGGTTCTTGCCGTCTTTGGTATTGATGAAGAGTTTGAACGATCAGAAGAATTTAGCTTTCTTGAAGGAGATAAGAAGTCGAAAGTGTTATTAGCTATTTCCGCAGTCTTGCAAGCAGATCGAGACACTTATGCTGTGGCCTCATTACTTGCTGAAATGACAGCTGATATCAAAGAAGATGGAACTTTAGATGACGAGAGTCTAAGGGAAGCTATAGGTTCAAGACTTTGTATTCTAGATATCGACCAGATTGCAGCCAATGTTGTTGGACAATTAGCAGAAGATTTTCCAAATCTAACAGAGAATAGTTTGGTATCAGATTACTTAGATGACATCAAATCAGAGTTTAGTGGTTATGATTGTGACACTAAAGTTAATCCAGGTTCAAATGTCATTTCTATCGGGATGATAACCAAAGCCATAGATGACAATTGTGATGAGCTTACCTTCTTCACGGATCTGGATAATGATGGAGAGTTAGACGCTAATGAGACTGTGATCAATACAATTACTATTTGTGATGGTACAGATGGAGAAGATGGATCAGACGGAGAAGATGGTATTTCTGTTAAGGTGTATACAACTCCAGCTACAGACTGTAACAATGGTGGTACAACCTTTATATTTTACCTAGATACCAACAATAACGATATGAAAGACGACGACGAGATGATCGTTACAGAAACAACCATTTGTAATGGAGAAGATGGAGAAGACGGAGAAGACGGAGAAGATGGTGAAGATGGAGAAGACGGAGAAGACGGAGAAGATGGAGAAGATGGAGAAGATGGAGAAGATGGTGCTGATGCAGATCCGCTAGGAGTTCAAATTACTGAGGCGAGCACTGAAGACTGTCCGGCAGGAGGAATAGAAATAATAATCTTTAAAGATTCTAATGCTAACGGTACCTTAGAAGACACAGAAACAATTCTCGATACTGCTGTTATCTGTAATGGAGAAGACGGTGACGATCGACTTCCAGATACGCCCAATTTGTGAAATAGAAAGTTAGATTAGTTTTTCAGACCCTAATAAGATAGCGATGGCTTCTGTAAGCAATGATTTATCTGTCAACGTAGATGTTACAGTATCTTCTGACCAACGGCTTAAAGCGAACAAGGAAATTAATAAAGATTTGGGTATATGAGCTATATAAAGGGAAAGATTAGAACGGATAGTTAATACCGATATTGAAAACAGCCTCTTTCCAATTTAAATCTCGAAACCATCTTTCTGAAGCAGGTCTCACTGGATTATAGGTTTTAAATCCAGTATCAAATCGAAAAATGAAGTAAGAAAAATCAAATCGAAGTCCTAATCCAGATCCAATTGCAGTATCTTTTAAAGATGAAAAACCTCTGAAAATAGCCGCCTCATTCTGTTGGTTGTCTAATACATTCCAAATATTTCCTGCATCTACGAAAAGTGCACCTCTCAAATTAGCAAACAGCGGAAAGCGATACTCTAAATTTAAGTTGAGTTTGAAATTTGCTTCATTAAATTCGTTTGTGCTTTGGGTTGTGCCAGGACCCAAAGCAAAGGCATTCCAAGCTCTATTATCATTGGATCCTCCAGCGAAGTACGAACGAACAAATGGAATGTTTTGTGCATTTCCTAATGGTATTGCAATACCACCGAAAAAACGAAATGCTAAATGATTGTTTTCAGCAAAACGAAAATGTTTGATATAATCCAATTCGCCTTTGACATACTGAGAATAAGCTACTCCAAATAGGCGCTGTCTTACATCAGCCTTATTGATAGAAAAATTATTCAACAAGTTTCCTGCAGCCTCCAATTTAAACCTAAATTGTCTAAAATCATCACTTGATGTGGTACCGTTAATCGCTGAAATGAAGGTGTATCCTGTAGATACAATAAGATTATTCTCCGTGAGTCGACTTCTTCTTTCCTCAATACGATTAACTTCTTGTACTGCCTTTTCGTCCAGTACAATATCGTTATTCTGAACCCCTTCAATAAATAAATTTGCTCCAGAGGGAATGGTTAGTACCTTTTGATTTTCTTGTATTTCAAAAAGGTTTTGGTATTGACTTTGGTCTTCGATCTGATTAGCTATTTCGTCTAAAGCTTCGAATGTATTAGAATATACCCTGAAAAAATTAGCAGGATTTAAACTTCGTACATATTCAATTTTAGCCAATTCGAAGTTTTTTCGATTTGTTCTTTTTTGCCAGTTGTAACTAAAAATAGTGTTGAAACGCTGCCTATCTAGTCCAATATTATTTTGAAAGTTTGTACCTATTGAAAAAAGTGTCTTTGGCAATTTCTCAGATGAAACCAGTGACTTATTAGTAAATGGTATCCAAAATCGAGGGAAAGTTAAATTGATGTCTGCGCCAAATTCAGAGGTATTGGTTTGGGTCGGACCACTGTCTCCTAATACACCAACAGAACCTCTAATCGATAGGCCTAAATTGGCCATTTGGCCGAACACATTACGAGACAGAATTGAACTACTAAAGGCCGTACTAATAGGTCTTATGTTTGATTGTGTAATATCAAAGTCCAAGCTCAATGCATATTTTGATTTTGGTCGCAGATAAATATTGGTGTTAAGCTCTTTAGTCTCTTCGTTTGGAATAAATTCAATTGAAGGGTAGGAAAAAATATTCAAACTGCTGAGCTGTCTGCTGGTTAAAGTTCTATTCATTTCTTGATAGACCTCACCTTTTCTCAGAAAAATAAATGGCGACAACAACTCTGGTTTGTATTTCATCTTTTTAATATAAAAGAAATTAGAGCCGTCTGTCTTTAACGAAGCGTAATTTTGATTTTCGGCCGCTGGTTGAAAATCTGTATAAATATTGATGTCACCTATGGTGTAGGCATTGTATTCTTCATTTGAGATTCCTCTTGGGTTGTCAATATTCAAAAGTACTTTGACACTTGGTTCAGTATCAGAAGTAATTGCTGTGGTGTCTCCCAAAATATCAAACGAAATAGAACTCTCTTGAAAGTTGTAGACCCCTTTATTTCTAAACAATGCAGTTAGGCGTTTGCGCTCGTCACTAAAGTTTTTAACTATAAAGGGAGACCTTATTTGAATCACTGAGGTACCGTCTCCTTCTTTTGAATAGATTTCGCTGATCACATTTGAAGCAATATTGGTGTCAAACTCTTCAATTGTATATTGTTCTCCTGTATCTATCTTGTAGGTTATTTGACTTTTTTGTTTTCCTTTAGTGTTTTTTTCATACCTGATGTTTGCATTAAAATAGCCTCTATTTTTATGGTACAATTTTAATCGATTCACATTGGTTTTTATAGCGGAAGAATCTACTATGACAGGCTCTTCTCCAATGTTTTGCAAAACTTGATGGATACCGCTTACAAAAAAAGACTCAGAAAGCCTTTCGAATTGTTTTTGAGATAACAAGCGCTTTAATCGGTCACTTCGATTAGGTTTTTTATTTAACCATTTCTCATAATTACCTTGAATGTCACTGCTGCTAAGATTGTAAAGGTGTAATCTCAGTGGGATACCCAAGATTTTACTATTAGTGCTTTGAGTGAGGAGTTCTTTCAGCTGGCTTTGTTCTTTTATTTTTCCGTTGAGTTCAATTTTTTGTTTTGTTAATAGTTCTTGATTTGGAAGAACTTTTTTTGTGGTTTTGCAGCTTGCGGCAAGAATTAAAAAAAGAATCCAATATTTTGGCCAAATGGCAAATGCTTTTGATATATTTAGGCTGCTCCGCATAAGCTCCAAAATTAGTTATTTAATGCTTACTTCAAACGAATTAAAGCGCTTCAAAAAGCTACATCAAAAAAAACATCGAATCCTTGAGCAACTATTTATTGCAGAAGGGGTGAAAGTGGTGGAAGAATTTATTAAGGAGGGCTTTAATCCAGTCTACGTATTTGCAGACCAAACTTATGAGGAACAAGTATCAAAATCCGTTCATAGAATTGCGAGCAAACATATGGAGCAATTAAGTGCATTTAAACAAAGTCCAGGTCTTTTGGCTGTTTTTGAAATGCCAATCAAAAAAAAGCTTAATTTCAATGGTTGGACAGTAGCCTTAGATACCATTAATGACCCTGGAAACTTAGGCACTATTATCCGAACCTGTGATTGGTTTGGAATAGACAAAATCCTTTGCTCATCGGACACCGTTGATTGCTTTAATCCAAAAGTTGTTCAAGCATCGATGGGTTCGTTAGCCAGAGTGCACTGCTATTATGGTGATTTAGGTCTTGAGTTAAAATCATGTGGGCAAGTTGTATTTGCGGCTGATCTTAAAGGAGAATGTTATCATGAGGCTGAATGGCCTGAATCAGGAATTTTATTAATGGGTAGTGAATCTCATGGAATTTCGCCTAGTCTAAAAAATACGATTCATCGTTTTGTGCACATACCGAAGTCTGAAAATTCTAGAGCTGAGAGTTTAAATGTTGGAGTGTCAGCCGCGATTATACTCAGTGCACTGCAGAAATAACTACTCAAAGGTCAGCACAAAGAAAACACCTCTGTTTTTAAGCCCTCTCTTCGAATTAATATCTACAACTGTCTGGCTCCAATGGTTTGGGTCATTATCGATCAGCAGTTCATTTTCTCTGCCATATATTGCTCTAATAGCTGGAGTGAACTTAAAGTAAGGTAGGTATAAGTCAATGCCTAAGCCCACCTCGAATTGATTTATATTTGATTTTAAGTCAATGACGTTGCGTCTTGCCTCATCGTTTTTAGCTCCTAGTCTCACCGACTTAGAGATGCCTGCCACAACAAAAGGTCTAAAATTATCAAAACGCGTACTGCTCAATTTAACGAGAAGTGGTAAGTAGAGCATGCTTTGTTTTAATTGAAGAATAACCTCCTTGTCTTCTAGAGCTGAGTTTACTTGAATTGAATTGAAATCGATATTTGTTCTGCCATAGAGGTAACCTGGTTCAAATCGCAAATCAATAAAGTTTGCTAGCCTTAATTCTGTAATAAAACCAACTCCAAATCCTGTTTGAGGTTCAAATAGAACCTCTTTAACGTCATATGCTGGAATAGTTCCTGGGCTTGACTTACCTAATAGTTGATTGTAATTTAATTTGTAATTCATCTGGTAAGCACCGAAATAATATCCAAAGTTGAAGTCATTTAAATCTGCATTTTGACGAAACATGGGTTTGTCACCTCTATAGTTATAATCAGAATATCTAATTCGGTCTAAAAGTTTTTTAATACCTCGTTCTTGACTAAAAGAATTAAAGCTAAAACATAAAACAATAAGGGTAAAAAAGCACTTTTTAATCATAATTTGGAACCGAAATACAAGCAAGCAACACCCAGCGTTTGAGATTCATACTTGCAATTTATAAAACCTACAGATTCTAAAATACTTATAAAATCGGAGCGATATGGAAATTTAGTGGCAGATTTCGACAAATAGCCATAGGCATTGCCATCTTTCGAAAAAAGTTTGCCAACTCCAGGAAGTAAAAGATTCGAGTGCAACATATAACCCATTTTCACAATGGGGTTTGAAGGTACAGAAGTTTCAAGAATCCCTAAGAGGCCTCCGGGCTTTAATACTCTTAAAATCTCTTTTAGTCCCATTTTTAGATTTTCGAAGTTTCGTACGCCAAAAGCAACGGTAACAGCGTCGAAGGTATTGTCCTCGAAAGATAATTGTTCTGAATCACCAATAACCATTTTAATGTGTGTGCCTAATCCTTGATACTTTATTTTATCTTTTCCAATTTCAAGCATTCCAGGAGATAGGTCTAAACCAGTAATTTCAGGAACGCCTCTTTGTGCCAATTCAATAGCTAAGTCACCTGTTCCTGTTGCGACATCTAATACTCGATTTGGATTGGATTGTACAATTTGTCTTATCAAATTTCTTCTCCATTTCAAATCAATGCCAAACGTAATCACACGATTTAAATCGTCGTACTCTCCAGAAATTCCATCAAACATTTTCTGAACTTGCTTCTTTTTGGATGCTTCTGAATTCTTATAAGGAACAACAGGTTTTGACATAAATAGTCTTTTGTGCAAAGATAAGAGGGTATTATCAGCAAAACTAGGTTTTAATAAAAGCTTCGAAGACATCTTTTTTTGTCCCTAATTTTTACCTGGTTTTTGGGAAGGACCTTTCGAATATTTATAAAAAGTGTACTTTTATTCTTCGATTGACTGTCAGAAAAAGAAGCAAATTGACAGTTTACTGAACAAAACCAATGAAAATTATTATATCTGGAGCAGGGGAAGTTGGCACACATCTTGCTAAACTCCTCTCCTTTGAAGCACAAGATATTATCCTGATTGATAATAATCGAGAACGATTGGCAGTCATCGAATCGCAGCTCGATATTCGAACAATTCACGGAAATGCTACTTCTATTGAAACCCTTCTCGAAGCTCAGGTTGATACAGCCGATTTGATGGTTGGAGTAACCTCAAATGAAGCAGCCAATTTTACACTCTGTGTTTTGGCCAAGCAATTGGGATGTGATAAAACAGTTGCGCGCATAAGAGACACCTCGTTTATTAAGCATAAAGAAAGAGTCAACTACCAAAGCCTGGGAATTGATGAGCTAATCTCACCTGAAGACCTTGCTGCAGATGAAATCAAAGATCTACTGAACCAATCAGCCTTTAACGATGCACATGATTTTGAAGGTGGTTTATTGAGAATGATTGGTTTGACCTTACCTCCTAATTCTAAGTTCAATGCCAAGTCAATTAAGCAAACGGCTGAAGAATATCCTAATTTACACTTCATGCCAGTGGCAATGAAACGCTTTGATAGCGAACAAACAATTATACCTAGAGGAGATACTATTTTAAATCAAGGAGATACGGTAAACTTCATAACAAATTCAGAAGGTATCAATGAAATCAACAAGCTGATAGGTAATATAAAAACGAATATAAAAACGGTAATGATTCTCGGAGGAGGAAGCGTTGGTGTCAACACAGCAAAAGACCTAGCTGAGCAGCGTTTTAACGTAAAACTGATTGAACGAAAAAAAGAGAAGGCACAGCTGCTCACCGACTTACTTCCAAATACTTTGATTATACATGGAGATGGTCGAAACGTGGAATTATTAGATGATGAAGCCTTAGATTCTATGGATGCCTTCATCGCCGTCACTGGAGATAGTGAAACCAACATCATCTCGTGTTTATTGGCGAAATCAAAAGGTGTCAAAAAGACGATAGCCTTAGTTGAAAACATGGATTATTTTCAGCTTTCACAATCTATAGGAATAGATACCTTGATCAATAAAAAGCTCATTGCTGCAAACGCCATTTTTAGATACGTTAGAGAGGGAACTGTCTTGGCAGTAGCCATGTTAAATAACTTGGAAGCAGAAATTTTAGAATTTGAAGTACAGGCAAATACATTAATTGAAAATAGATTTATTAAAGATTTAGATTTTCCCAGAGAGGCCGTGATAGGGGGTGTTATAAGACAAGGAATGGGTAAAATAGCCCTTGGTAATTTTAAAATCATTGAAGGGGATAAGGTGCTTGTATGCGCAACTTCGAATGCAATTAAAAAAGTTGAAAACTTGTTTAGATAAGGGATGAACATCAGAATCATCATGTATATTATGGGATTGTTGCTCGTTTGTAATGCGAGCTTCATGTTATTAGCTAGTGTAATAAGTTTTGCAATGGGTGATGATGTAGCCATGGATATATTAATAGCAGCCTTATTAACCTCTTCGTTAGGGGTTTTAGGAATGTATGCTTTTCGTAATCACAAAAAAGAACTCCGAAAGCGAGAAGGGTTTTTCATCGTGGGTGCAGGATGGCTTTTGCTCGTTTTTTCAGGAGTACTCCCATATGTCTTTAGTGATACTATAAAGGGTTTTGAAAACGCTTTTTTCGAAACAATGTCAGGATATACCACTACTGGATCGACGGTCATAGATCATATTGAAATTCTTCCCAAAGGAATATTACTTTGGAGAAGTTTAACGCATTGGATTGGTGGTATGGGTATTATTGTTTTGGCCATTGCTATCATTCCATTATTGGGAATTGGAGGAATGCAGTTATTCGCTGCAGAGGCGCCTGGACCAGGAGGAGATAAATTACATCCTAGAATTACGGATACCGCCAAGCGTCTATGGTATATCTATGTGGGTTATACACTAGTAGAAACTATTTTATTGTGGGGTGCTGGGATGAGTTTATTCGATGCCCTAAATCATTCGCTATCTACCATGTCAACCGGTGGTTTTTCAACTAAAAACAGTAGCATCGCTTTTTGGAATGATCAGCCTTTGATTCAATACATCATCATAGTATTTATGTTTTTAGCCGGGACAAATTTTGTTTTATCCTACTACGCCCTCACAGGTAAAGTACAGAAGGTTCTTCAAGATGACGAATTTCGTTTTTACTTTAAACTGATTTTTGTCTTCGCCATCATCACTACATTAGGAATTCGTTACTATAGCGATTTCTCAGCTACTCAAATAGGTTGGGAGCCCATTGAAAGTGCTTTTAGACACGGACTTTTTCAAGTAGTTGCAGTGATTACAACAACGGGCTTCGTCACTTCTGATTTTACAGCCTGGAATTCATTCTTGACAGTTCTTTTTTTCGGACTAATGTTTGCAGGGGGGTCTTCAGGGTCAACTAGTGGAGGAGTTAAAATTGTTCGTCATTTACTCATTATCAAAAACAGTCTTTTGGAGTTTAAAAGAAGTTTACATCAAAATGCGATTATTCCAGTTCGTTTCAACTCCAGAGCTGTTGATAAACAAATCGTAGACAATGTAATTGGCTTTTTTGTTCTCTATATGTTACTATTTATAGCAGGTTCAGCAGTTTTAGCCTTATGCGGCCTAGATTTTGAAACGGCTATAGGAGGTGCGGCATCTGCCCTAGGAAACGTTGGTCCAGCCTTGGGAGAAATCAATCCTGTAAGTACTTATGCTGCCTTGCCCATAGCGGCAAAAATCTGCCTTAGTGTGCTTATGCTATTGGGTAGACTAGAACTCTTTACAATTCTCATTCTCGTTAGCCCCTCTTTCTGGAGAAAATTTTAGCTTACGGCTTCTTCAATTCTTCTCAATGCCTCAATCAATTCTTTTTCTGATGCCGCATAAGAGATTCGTATACAATCTGGATTTCCAAAGGCTTCACCTGTGACGGTAGCCACATGTGCTACTTCTAATAAATACAACGCAAAGTCAGAGGCGTTTGCAATTTTCTTGTTTTTAAGTGTTTTTCCAAAAAAGTGAGAAATATCCGGAAATACATAAAAGGCACCTTCAGGAACGTTAACCTTAAACCCTTGAATAGTATTCAATCGTTGAAGCACTAAATCTCTGCGTTCTTTGAATTCGTCTACCATGTACTGAATTCTCTTCGGAGATTCTTGAAGAGCGGTAATAACGGCGCGCTGAGCAATGGCATTGGCACCACTAGTAACTTGACCTTGTAATTTGTTGCAGGCTCGTGCAATCCATTCAGGTGCTCCAATATATCCTATTCTCCATCCTGTCATAGCAAATGCCTTAGAGACACCATTAACCGTGACTGTTCGTTCTTGCATTCCCTCAATAGTTGCAAAACTAGTATGACCTCCACTACTGAAATTTATATGCTCGTATATCTCATCTGAGACTACAATAATGTCCGGATATTTTTTTAAAACCTGCGCTAATGCTTCTAATTCATCTTTGCTGTAAAACGATCCACTCGGATTACAAGGCGAACTAAACCACAGCATTCGGGTTTTGTCGTTAATAGCGGCCTCTAACTGCTCAGCAGTCATTTTAAAGTCATTTTCAATTGAAGTTGGAACTTCAACCGGAACACCTTCAGCTAATTTTACAATATCACTGTAACTCACCCAATAGGGTGCAGGTAATACAACTTCGTCACCTTTATTTAGAGCGACCATAGCCACATTGTAAAGGGATTGCTTAGCTCCAGTAGATACTACTATTGAGTTCGGAGTATAATCGATTTGATTATCTCTTTTAAATTTATGTATAATCGCTTCTTTTAAATCAGCATAACCGTCGACAGGGGTATAAGAACTGTAATTGTCATCGATGGCCTGTTTAGCAGCCTCTTTGATAAAGTCTGGAATATCGAAATCTGGTTCTCCCAAGGAAAGTCCTATGACATCGACACCTTCATTTTTTAGACTTCTCGCTTTAGCAGCCATGGCAAGCGTGGCTGAGGTTGACATTTTTTGTAATCTTTCGGATACTTGTTTGTTCATTTTTGAATGATTAAACTACTACAGCAGGTTTATTTCCTAAATGTTTAAGATGATTAAAATGCGATTCTATTGCCACCCAAATAGAACTGTATTCGTGATAGGGTAGATTAAATTCTTTTGCAGTTGATTTGACAATTTCTGCAATCTTGGTATAATGTACGTGACTAATATTGGGAAAAATATGGTGTTCTATTTGATGATTTAATCCGCCACTAAACCAATTCAAAAATTTACTCTTGGTACCAAAATTGGCTGTAGTAAATAGCTGGTGAATTGCCCAAGTGTTTTTCATGAATCCAGATTCATTTGGCGTAGGTGTTTCTGCTTTTTCAACGATATGGGCTAATTGAAATATCATACTTAAGATCAACCCAGCTATGTAATGCATGACAAAAAAACCAATAACAACTTGGTACCAGGCAATATCAAAAATAGTAATCGGAATTACAATCCAGATGATAAAGTAAAGCACTTTAGTAAAAATCAACATACTCCACATGTAGGTATCGCTTTTTTCAGTTCCAACTGATAGTTTACGTCTTCTATATCTAATCATTTGCGTGATATCACTTGTGAGTGACCAGTTAATAGTTAGTAATCCATATAAGAGAATCGAATAGAGGTGTTGATAACGGTGATGCTTTTTCCAAGGAGTGTGCTTTGAAAACCTCAAAATTCTACCGGCCTCTAAATCTTCGTCGTGTTCGTGAATATTGGTGAAAGTGTGGTGCAGTAAATTGTGTTGTACTTTCCAGTTGTAGACGTTACCAGCCAATAGATAAATACTGCTCCCCATAATTTTATTCACCCATTTTTTAGAAGAAAAGGAACCGTGATTAGCGTCGTGCATTACATTCATACCAACTCCAGCTACTCCAACTCCCATGATAATACAAAGTGCAAAATCTAAAATGAAGTGAAAATCAAAAATTGTAATTAAAAAATAAGGGGTCACAAGAAGTATAAACATTAGTAGTGTTTTAAAATACAATTTGATATTTCCTGTTTTTTTTAATGATTTGTGCCTGAAATAGTTGTTGACTCTTTTATTGAGGGTAGTGAAGAACTTACGCTGATCTGCACGTTCAAATCGAATACTCTTCTTTTTCATAACTCGGTTTATTAGCCTGTTTATAATGATTAATTTAGCTCAAAATTCTTTTGATGTCCAAAGACAAAGTCTCTAGATACTTTACTGAACTTAGTTCAAAACAGATAGCGCAAATTAGCAATTTAGAACGATTATACAATGACTGGAATATTAAAATAAACGTAGTTTCTAGAAAAGATATTGAGCAAATTTATCTAAGACATGTGCTGCATTCAATGTGTATTGCGAAGTTCATTTCATTTAAAGCAAATTCAAATGTCATTGATGTCGGCACTGGAGGTGGCTTTCCCGGGATCCCCCTTGCTATTTTGTTTCCAGAAGTCAACTTTACCCTAGTTGATTCCATAGGTAAAAAACTAAAAGTCGTCGAAGAAGTCGTCGCTGGCTTGAACCTTACCAATGTGAAAACAATTTGCAGTAGGGCAGAGGATTTAACAGTAGGCCAATTTGACTTTGTCGTCTCTAGAGCCGTGGCCTATATGCCAACATTTGTACATTGGACCAGGCACTTGATCTCAAAAAAGAACAAGCACGCTATATCTAATGGTATTCTTTATCTCAAAGGCGGAGACCTGCAAGAAGAACTTTCAACCTACCCTAAAAGTCAAATCTACAATCTAATCGATTGGATTCCAGAAAAAGAATTCGAGACCAAAAAACTTGTATATCTACCCTTCTAAATTTCCAAGAAAGGATAAATGTAATTTTCGGGACTCACGAAAGTCTCTTTAATCAGCCTTGGAGAAACCCATCGCAGTAGATTCAATGCCGAACCTGCTTTATCATTTGTTCCTGAAGCTCTAGCACCACCAAAGGGTTGTTGCCCTACCACTGCACCAGTCGGCTTGTCGTTGATGTAAAAGTTTCCAGCAGAATTTTCCAAAGCTTCAAGGGCTTGGTTGATGAGGTATCGATCTTTTGCGAATACAGCACCGGTTAGAGCATACTCTGAGGTGGAATCTACGAGTTTAAGGGTATCTTCCCACTGATCATCTTCATAAACATAAACAGTAACCACAGGACCAAAAAGTTCGGTTTCCATAGTTTCGTACTTTGGATTTGTGGTGACAATAACCGTAGGGTCAATGAAGTAGCCGCAGCTATCATCGTAGCCACCTCCCGCATTGAGAGTAGCCTCATTACTTTTTTTAGCTCTTTCGATAAAGTGCACATTTCGATCAAAGGCTTGTTGATGTATTACGGCAGTTACAAAACGAGTCATATCTTCAGGACTACCAGGTTTACCGATTTTGTCAATATCCTGTTTTACCAAGTCTAAAATTACATTGGCTTTCGATTTTGGAAGGTATACTCTAGATGCAGCGCTACACTTTTGACCTTGTAACTCGAAAGCTCCTCTTACAATTGCTGTACTCACCTGTTTGTTGTTCGCAGAAGGGTGTGCTATAATAAAATCTTTTCCTCCGGTTTCTCCTACAATTCTTGGATAGGTTTTGTAGTTGTGAATATTATTACCAATCTGCTTCCAAAGGTTTTTGAACACCTCCGTAGATCCGGTAAAATGTAATCCAGAAAAATCAGAATGGCCTAAAATATGATCACTTACCATTACGGGGTCTCCGTAAATCATATTAATCACTCCAGAGGGTAATCCAGCCTCTTGAAAAACTTCCATAATCACTTGAGCACTGTACACTTGAGCGTCACTTGGTTTCCAAACTACAGTATTGCCCATTAGTGCGGCAGAAGCAGGTAGGTTTCCTGCAATAGCGGTAAAGTTAAAAGGAGTAATCGCATATATAAAACCTTCTAAAGGTCTATAACTAACTTGATTCCACATTCCAGAAGCTGATTGTGGTTGATCTGAATAAATTTGGGTCAAAAAACTTGCATTAAATCTCAAAAAGTCAATAAGTTCACAGGCGGCGTCAATTTCTGCTTGATAAATAGTTTTCGATTGTGCGAGCATTGTGGCGGCGTTAATGCGTGCCCTGTAAGGGCCAGCTAAGAGGTCAGCGGCCTTTAAGAATACAGCCGCACGAGATTGCCAAGGTGTCTGTCCCCATTTCTCTCTTGCATTTAAGGCACTATCAATAGCAAGTTGAACTTCTTTTTTAGAAGCTAAATGATATTTTCCGATTTCGTGTTTGTGGTCGTGCGGAGGTGTAATAGGATTGCATGACCCCGTCCGTACCTCTTCACCATTAATGTACATCGGTATGTCGATATGGTTGTTATACAGTGATTTATAGGTCTGTAAAACATTTTGTTTTTCAATACTGTTTTTTTTGTAGTCCAGAACTTTTTCGTTAGTAATTTCTGGAACCTTAAATAGCGCGTTAGACATGAGGTTTGAATTCAAAAGTTATGTCGCAAAGGTAGAAGATTTAACGCATTAATTCATGTAATATTCAGGGTGCAACTGAATTAGAACAGACTTTATCTCAATGTAGTCTTTTGAGATGATGTCTCGAAATAGGAAGTAAGCCTCAATAGCGCCAAATTCAGATTCAATAGCCAAATTTGACTTATAAGAAAATGATTCTTGAGGAAGAATTAAAGGTTTTTGACCTCTGAGAGATGAACTGAAGATTTCGTAATTCTTATTTAATTCGTATACGTTCCATTTTACGCTGATAAACCGAAGTGCTAAAGTGCTCTCATTGGTAATGGTAGTGTTATAACTATAACCGTATAAAGGCTGGTCATTTTTGTAAAAAATCTCATCGTTTTTGATGGAATTTTTGATAAATATAAGTTGGTTTGTGTCAGCGTTCATAATTTCAATGTAGGGCAATACTGCTGCACTTGGTCGAATCAAAATATTATTTCGATTAAGGCTCAAAATTTAGGACAAACGCTCATAATCCTAAGTCAGAAGAATGTATTTTTTGATAGCCTATCACGCGATCGTAGTTTAAATCGAAATCCTTGTAGTAAAAAAGAATCTGATACGCGTTTTCAGTATTTAGAAAACTACCATTAATACTGCTAGCTTCGATTGCGCCTTCTTTATTTTTGTGCACAAAAAGGTAGTTATAAACGCCTTGTTTAAGTAATAGTCTTGTTTTCCAGATATTGGATTGTTCGTCGAATTTAAGTTGGGATTGAGCATTTACTTCAAAATTGTTAAAACCTCCAATGATATAGACCTCATTTAAAGCTCCACTATTTTCCAAACTAAAATCAACATTAATATAGTCAGCCTCTATTTCAGGTTCCGTTCCCTGAAGAGTTTGAATTATAAAATCACCATTGATGTCTGGATTATAGGTATAGGGTCGGAGTTGTCTGTTTCTTTGTGTATATAGGTTCATCCGAATAGGAGTCTCATAAATGATTTCTCTAACACTGTTGTTGCTGCTTCTAATATCTTTGGTGTCAAAAAACAAGAATTCGTTTTCTCCAAAAAATTGAATTTCATCACTGTTAAAAATGAGTTGATTGTTATTTTGAAAGTCAGGCGTTTTAAAGGTTTTTTGCGTACTCCATTGAAAGTTCTGAAATATGGACATAGAAGTACGCTGTTCAAAGTCAATGAATTTGTTTCTATTGATATTAACACGCACCTCAATGCGCTGCCGCTCATCACCAATAGTTATTTTTCGCGGCCTCTTGACTATTCCGGCAATTTGGGCTAAAGGTTCATAAACGACAAACTTACGTTCAAAAATGAGATCGTTTTGACTATTTCGAATCAAAATTTTATAATGACCACTTTTAGTAATTCGAATTTGATTATTGGGAATGGTCAGGGAATAATTCGAGTACGATATAAGGGTGTTAAAACTGTTTTGATAATTGATGATGCGCTGTCCATCAAATCCAGATATATATTCTGTTTGAAATAAATTTGACTTGCTCCAGTCACTATTGTAATGTTCAATGTAATAGTAATAATCTTCTTCTAGGTTAGTCAGATCATCGAAACTCATATGTATTGGCTCTCCTAATGCTACCACAGGCAGTATGTCAGTCTTGTCAGTTCCTTTGAATATAATGGTTTGCAGCTGCTTGTATTGGCTGTGAGCTACAGTGTAAATCACACAAAAAAAGAAGTATAAAATGCGCATATGCGTTTGCATTGTATAAAAAAACAAAATTAAAAGCGCATTTTGAATAAGAAAGAAGTAATAATTTATTTAAACAAAATTGTGTTGGTACACTTTCCTGTCTTATTTTTGCCGCGTTTAATAGTATATAAACTTTTCTAACCAATTATGTCTAAAGACATTCGTATCAAAAAAGGATTGTCTATTTCATTAAAAGGAGAGGCTGAAATGCGCACTAAAAAAGCCAAAGACAGTGAAACTTTTAAAGTGAGATTAGATGATTTTCATGGGTTAACTCCAAAATTAATTCACAAAGTAAACGCACAAGTTTCTAAAGGCGAAGCTCTTTTTTACGACAAGAATAACGAAGAAATCCTTTTTGTCTCACCAGTGAGTGGAACTATTACGGATATTGAAAGGGGAGCGCGAAGAAGTGTCCTGAATATTTCAATTGAAGCTGATGGTAAGAATACATCTCTTGATCACAAAGCTTTTGACTTTACAGGAAAAAGCTCAGAAGATGTAAAGCAGCACCTTCTGAAATCTGGTTGTTGGCCTTACATCAAACAAAGACCGTATGATGTAATTGCAAGACCAGACCAAAATCCAAAAGCTGTATTTATTTCAGCTTTCAATTCTGGTCCTCTCCAACCAGACTTAGAATATATCCTCAAAGGGAATGAACAAAAATTACAAGTGGCTATCGATGCTCTTAATATTATGACACCGGGAAAGGTTCATGTCTCAGTCGCAAACAAAGAGGGTTCTGCATTTGAAGCAATAAAAAATATAGACTTACACGCTGTATCTGGTCCTCATCCTGTAGGATTAGTCGGTACTCAAATCGGACAAATCGATCCCATCAACAAAGGAGAGGTGGTTTGGACCATTGGAGCACAAGACCTTCTTATCATCGGTGAGTTGCTGCTCAGTGGAAAATATAATCCAGAGCGTATTGTAGCTGTAACAGGTTCTTCATTTAAAGAACCAATTTACGTGAGAACTACCTATGGTGCCTCTTTAGAAAATGCTATTGCGAGCTGTGGATTAAAAGAAGGCAATCACCGTTTGATTAATGGTGATGTGCTTACTGGTTGCACTTCAGAAATGGATGGAGCCGTTGGATTTTATACTACTCAGATTACGGCTATACCTGAGGGTGATGATTACGAGTTTTTTGGTTGGAATAAACCAGTTTTTGATAAAATTTCAAGTACTAGAGCATTTACTTTTTCGTGGTTGACACCTAAGAAAAAATATGATTTGACCACCAATACAAATGGTGAGCACAGAGCATTTGTCGTTACAGGGAGTTATGAAAAAGTATTTCCGTTGGACATATATCCAATGCAATTGCTCAAGGCTTGTATGGTTAAAGATTTAGACGAAATGGAACAGTTAGGTTTATACGAGGTTGCTCCTGAAGACTTTGCATTGACAGAGTTCATTTGCATCTCAAAACAACCGCATCAACAAATTATTAGAGAAGGATTAGATTTCTTACTCAAAGAAATTGGATAAAGCATGAAACAGGCATTGCACAATTACAAAGAAAAAATTAAGGGCAATAAATGGGCCCCCGCATTTAATGCAATTCACACTTTTTTGTACACACCAAATGAGGTAACCCAGAAAGGAACGCACGTTAAGGCGGTAGATGATTTGAAACGAACAATGAACACGGTTATTTTATCCTTGGTTCCCTGTTTGCTTTTTGGAATATTTAACGCAGGATACCAGCATTACAGTGCTATCAATGGTTTTCCTGAGTCATTTTCACTGTTTGAACATTTTATCAATTGGGAAAATTTCATTTTAGGAATTTCTTCCGTACTTCCGCTTTTAATCGTCTCCTATGGTGTAGGATTGGCGGTTGAATTTGTTTTCGCAGTCATCAAAGGTCATGAAGTAGAGGAGGGCTACCTTGTCACCGGAATGTTGGTGCCACTAATTGTGCCTATCGATACGCCTTTATGGATGCTCGCTGTAGCTGTAATCTTTGGAGTAGTTATCGGTAAGGAGGTTTTTGGAGGAACAGGAATGAATATCTTAAATCCGGCTTTGACCATCAGAGCATTTTTGTTTTTTGCCTATCCGACTTGGATGAGTGGAGATAAAGTATGGGTGCACGATGCTGTCAACGGGGTAACCAAAGCAAACAGTGCAGATGCAATTTCAGGAGAAACCGTACTCGGTTACCTCGCCCAAAATAGAACAGATGAATATGCCTATTCACTCTCAGATATGTTTTATGGATTTATTCCTGGATCGGTGGGAGAGACCTCTGCATTTTTGATTTTACTGGGAGGACTGTTTTTAATTTTTGCAAAAATCGGTAGTTGGAGAATTATGCTTAGCGGTATTCTTGGAGCACTAGCTATGGGATTAATTTTCAATGCCGTTGTCGATTTTGGATGGATAGGTTCTTACAGTAAATTTTACAGTTTAATGGCCTTCGATTATTGGAAACATCTAATCGTGGGAGGCTTGGCCTTTGGTATTGTATTTATGGCTACGGATCCAGTAACTGCAGCACAAACCAATAGAGGGAAGTGGATTTACGGATTTTTAATTGGATTTATTTCTGTAATGATTCGAGTTTTCAACCCTGGATACCCTGAAGGTGTTTTCTTGGCTATCTTATTGATGAATGTGTTTGCCCCTACTATTGATCACTACGTAGTTCAAGCCAATGTAAAGAGAAGAATGAAAAGAGCATCACTCGCTCAAGCCAACTCAAACTTTAACACACAAAACGCCTAAGCATGTCAATCAATACTGAAAAAAATTCATACACCATTATTTTTGCAGTCATCATGGTTGTTGTTGTAGGATCCCTACTAGCTTTAATGGCCTCAGGATTAAAGTCTAAAATCAAAGAGAATGAGCGTTTCGAAAAACAGCAAAACATTCTATATGCCATGGGTGTAAATCGAAATCAAGATGAATCTTCTGTTAATTTTATCCCTACTACAGAGGTCGAATCTATTTTTAACAATCTTATAGAAGGGCAATACGTGCTCTCAGGAGGAGAAATCCAGGCTCAAGAAGAAGCATATCTCATTGACCTGAAGAAAGAAATAAATAAAATTAAAAAAGGAGATAAGGCGAGCCTTCCACTTTTTGTGGGAACCAATGACAATCAGAAATACTATATCATTCCAATGTATGGTAAGGGCCTTTGGGATGCCATTTGGGGATATATGGCCGTTGACGAAGATATGATCATCAAAGGTGTTTATTTTGATCACAAAGCAGAAACCCCAGGACTAGGCGCTAACATCAAATTGCGTTATTTCATGGACGATTTTATTGGCGAATCTATCGCGTCAAACGGAAAGTTTGGAGGAATCAGTGTGGTAAAAGGAAATAATGACCCCCTGAATGAAGACAAATCAGATGCTGAAGTAGATGCTTTAGCAGGTGCAACCATAACAGGTAACGGAGTATCAGACATGATCAAAGAAAGTGTGAAACTCTATCAACCTTTTTTACAATCAATAATGACCAATTAGTATGGCACTACTATCAAAAAAAGACACAAACTTAATACTAGATCCACTCGCGGACAACAATCCTATTACCATTCAGGTATTAGGAATTTGTTCAGCACTAGCCATTACTGCAGAGCTCAAGGCTTCTGTGGTTATGTCTATTTCGGTGTTGTTCGTAATGGGAATTGGTAATGTAGTTATCTCTTTACTCAGAAACCTCATTCCTTCAAAAATTAGAATTATCGTACAACTTATTGTAATCGCTGCATTGGTGATTATTGTTGATCAGGTGCTAAAGGCATTTGCTTATGAGCTCAGTAAGACATTATCGGTGTTTGTAGGGTTGATTATTACCAATTGCATCATCATGGGACGATTTGAAGCATTTGCTTTAGGTAATGGTCCTTGGCGTTCTTTTTTAGATGGTATCGGAAATGCATTTGGTTACGCAGTTATTCTAATTATGGTTGGATTTTTAAGGGAATTATTGGGATCAGGAACCTTGTTCGGTGTTCCAGTCTTGGGAGATCCTATCGCAAAAACTGGCTTATATGCCTTTGGTTACGAAAACAATGGCTTTATGATCATTCCTCCAGCCGCTCTTATTGTTGTTGGAGTTTTAATATGGATTCAACGCGCACAGAATAAATCATTAATTGAAGAGGCCTAAAATAGAGTAGTTATGTTAGAACACTTAGAATTATTTTTTAAATCGATATTTATTGACAATATGGTATTTGCTGTCTTTTTAGGTATGTGCTCTTATTTAGCCGTATCAAAAAAGGTAGCCACTGCAGTTGGTTTAGGAGCAGCGGTTATTTTTGTCTTAACTGTAACAGTTCCATTAAACTGGCTTTTAGACCAATACATTCTTCAAGAAGGGGCATTGACCTGGTTAGGACCTGAATTTGCAGACTACGACCTAAGCTTTCTGTCCTTTATTTTATTTATCGCTACGATTGCAACTATGGTTCAGTTGGTAGAAATTGTGGTCGAGAAGTTTTCTCCAGCTCTTTATAACTCACTAGGTATCTTTTTGCCTTTAATTGCGGTGAACTGTGCCATTTTAGGGGGTTCACTTTTTATGCAGGCTCGTGAAATTTCAAGCTTTGCATTGGCCTTAAATTACGGTTTCTCTTCGGGTATTGGGTGGTTTCTAGCTATTCTAGCCATCGCAGCAATTCGAGAAAAAATTAGATATTCAGCCGTTCCAGGGCCATTACGTGGTTTGGGAATCACCTTTATTATTACTGGACTCATGGGAATAGGTTTCCAAAGTTTTGGTGGTATGCTAACCGGAGATAATGAACCTCCAGCAGCCGAAGAGGTTGTTAAAACAATTTCTCCAGTAGACATCAAGGAATTGACTCAGGATGCAGCAGAGATTGAAAAAGACCAAGAGGCCAAAGAAACAAACAAAGACTTAGTACTAAATCCTTAATATCGTTCAAATGACTTTAGCAGCAATAGGTGGTACAATAGCAATTACAGTGGCAGCATTCTTAACGTTAATTTTAGCGTTGGTTGCCCTGTTGTTATTTACGAAAGAAAAATTAGCGCCTTCAGGGCCCGTTAAAATTCTTCTCAATGGAGAGCGTGAAATAGAAGTGGCCTCAGGAGATACACTTTTGACCACCCTAGGTAATCAAAAAATCTTTTTGCCTTCAGCATGTGGAGGTGGTGGATCTTGCATTCAATGCGAATGTCATGTTTTAGCTGGAGGAGGAGAAGCACTTCCGACTGAAACTCCACATTTTTCTAAAAAGGAGTTACAAGGCGGTGCTCGTTTAGCCTGTCAAGTAAAGGTAAAACAGGATATGGAAATAACTATTCCTGAAGAGATTTTTGGTATCAAAAAATGGCAAGCCAAGGTGGTGCGTAATTACAATGTGGCCTCATTCATCAAAGAATTTGTAGTTGAGATTCCAGAAGAAATGAATTACAAGGCGGGAGGATATATTCAAATCGAAATTCCACCATGTGAGGTACGCTACGCCGATATGGACATCACAGCACACCCAGAGGAGCATGAAATACCAATGAAATTTAAAGCTGAATGGGATAAATTCAAGCTTTGGCCTTTGGTGATGAAAAATACAGAACTCGTTGAGCGTGCTTACTCAATGGCCTCTTTTCCAGCAGAAGGAAGAGAAATTATGTTAAATGTTAGAATTGCGACTCCTCCTTTCGACCGTGCTAAGGGAGATTGGATGGATGTCAACCCCGGAGTTGCCTCATCGTACATTTTTGGACTTAAGCCAGGTGATGAAGTAACGATATCTGGTCCTTTTGGAGAATTCTTTATCAACGAATCAGAATCTGAAATGCTTTATGTAGGAGGTGGTGCAGGGATGGCTCCAATGCGTTCTCATTTATATCACCTTTTTAGAACTTTAAAAACTAACAGAAAAGTAACCTATTGGTATGGAGGGCGTTCCAAAAGAGAATTATTTTATTTAGAACATTTTAGAGCCTTAGAAAGAGAATTCCCGAATTTCAAATTCTATTTAGCGCTCTCTGAGCCACAAGACGTGGACAATTGGCAAGTGAAGAAAGACATCAATGATAAAGATGGAGATGGATTTGTTGGATTCATTCACAACTGTGTAATCGACAATTATCTCAACGATCACGAAAGTCCAGAAGATATCGAATTGTACTTCTGTGGGCCTCCATTAATGAACCAGGCTGTTCAAAAAATGGGAGAGGATTTCGGTATTCCAGACGAGCATATCCGATTTGATGATTTCGGGGGATAATCCGGCTATAGGAATCGGATTTTAGAAGATAAGAGTGCGAAAATTAACCGAACAAGAGTTACATAACTTGGCCATGAATATTGTGGGCAAGGAACTCGAGCGCAATGGATTTGAGTTTTTAGCAGTAAATTCTAAACCGAAGAAAAACCCGCAGTTTGTTTGTCTTAAAGAGAAAAAAACACATTTTATAGTCGTACGGGCAGTACCCTATCCTGAAGATCCTCTTGCACCCGATCTCAAGCTTCTGAACAAAGTAAAAGACCATGCTGAGAAATTTGAGGCTACGTCTTTTTACGCTGGAGTGGGCTTGTATAATGCTGATGACAAAGCCGAAGCCGTACTGCTCAACCAACCCTATGAAATTAATTTTAAAGGGATGATTCCCATTCAAGAATTTCTATGAGAACGTACATTTTAATTACGTTATTTCTCGGGATTTCGTGTACCCCAAAAAAAGAGGTAATTCGCATTCAAGGCAGCGCCTTAGGAACTACCTATGGAATTGTTTGTTACGATTGTAATATCCAATCATCTCGCTTACAGTATGCAGTAGATTCCATTGTAGAAGCCGCAAATAATTCGATGTCTACCTATAGACCCAATTCTTTGATTAGTCGAATCAATAGAGGCGAAGAAAATGTGGTTGTCGATGATCAATTCAAAAAAGTTTTTACTCTAGCTCAACAAATTCACAAAGAAACTGACGGCTATTTTGATCCCACTGTAGGCATACTTGTAAACGCTTATGG
Source organism: Flavobacteriaceae bacterium (assembly GCA_002691685.1). GTDB lineage: Bacteria > Bacteroidota > Bacteroidia > Flavobacteriales > Flavobacteriaceae > UBA3478. The sequence goes on from NZIQ01000078.1 coordinate 42,065, forward strand.
ATTTGGAGCAGAACAGCCACTAGATGTCACTGTTGAGCTGCGAGATAGTCTTTTGCAATACGTTGGATTTGATAAATTAGTCTTAAAACAAAATGTGCTGCAAAAAACGAATCTCAACACACAATTTGATTTTAATGCCATTGCCAAAGGATATACCTTAGATTTAATTGCATTTTATTTAGCTAAAAGCGGAGGTGCTAATTATTTGATTGAATTAGGAGGTGAGATCATAGCCAAAGGACAAAATCTAGAAAAATCAAAAGCTTGGACAATTGGAATTGATGATCCACAGCGCTTTGAAGAACGAGTACTCAAACAAAAAATCCAGTTAAGCAATAAGGCTATGGCTTCCTCTGGTAATTACAGAAAATTTAGAGTGGATGAAAAGGGAAACAAATATGTACACACCATAGACCCTTTTACAGGCGAAGCCAAAATGTCTAACGTTTTAGCCACCTCTGTGATAGCCGATGACTGCGCAACTGCTGATGCTTGGGCCACATCCTTCATGGTGATGGATTTGCCAAAGTCACTAGCTATTTTAAAAGGTCATTCCGATTTATGGGCTTATATCATTTACAGTGACGAGCAAGGAGAAATCAAAGAGTGGTTTTCTCCAGAATTTGAGGCCTTACTGATCGATTGATTTTTGTACAAAAGGCAGTATTTCAGTTTCATCTAGTCTATACCTTTCAATTTCTTCTTTCGTGTAAATTTCTTTGACTGAAATTTTTTGTACCTGAAATTCATGATTTTCAAGCTGGTTGAAAAAATCCATTCCGTATATACGCAGGTGATCGTACTGTCCAAAAATTTCTGTTCGTTTTTCCTTGTCCACAATTGAATTGTCTTCAAAGGTCTTGCTGCGACTGTAGTCAATGGGTACTTGAAATATTCCCCATCCACCTGGTTTTAATACCCTATACAATTCAGTAAGTGCGTCTTGATCTTTTTTAATGTGCTCGAGAACATGATTGCATAAAATCACATCAAAGTAATTGTTTTCGAAAGGTAAATCACAAATGTCTGCGTGTACTTCGGCGATTGGAGAGTCCAAATCACAACTGGTGTAGTCGATATGAGAGAGTCGCTTAAAACGTTTGTAAAAAGCTTGTTCTGGGGCCATATGTAGCAACTTAATAGGAGTAGACGGATTAAAAAAGTTAGTCCTTGTCTTTAAAAACAACCAAAGAAATCGATGTCTTTCCAGTGAAAAGGTTCCTGGGGCGAGCACACCTTCTCGAATTTTTTTATACCCATAGGGCAAGAACTTGCGATAGCTTCTTTGGTCTATAGGGTCTTTATAGGTCGTTCCTGCATAGAACAATGCAATAAAAGGTCTAAGCCATAAACTGATTTTTATCAGTAGGGGTCTAGGTATACTATTTAAAATAATTTTAACCAACCTTTCGAACATTGATTATGTTATTTACCATCGATAGGGGTCCTCTTCGTTTGTAGAAATTCCCAAGGCCTCGTGCACATAGTCAAATGTGGATAAGAGCTTTGGAACACCATCGACAATCGCTACATTGTGCTCGAAATGCGCAGAAGGCATTTTATCTGCTGTGACAATACTCCAGCCATCCTTTAATTGCACAACACGATGTGTTCCCATATTAATCATTGGTTCTATTGCCACCGCAAGTCCTTCTTGAAATTTTTTTCCCCATCCACGTTTACCGTAATTGGGCATTTCTGGACTTTCGTGCAATTTTTTTCCCAAGCCATGACCTACCAATTCTCTAACAACACCATAGCCTGCATCTTCACAATATTTTTGAATGGCCTGGCCTACATCTCCTACTCGGTTGTTGACCTTAAAATGAGAAATTCCAACATAAAGAGATTCTCGTGTGATTTGCAAAAGTTTTTTAACCTTTTCATCGACTTCTCCAACTTCAAATGTATATGCGTGATCTCCATAAAATTCATTCATGAGTACTCCACAATCCACAGAAATCACGTCTCCTTCTTGAAGTGGAGTGTCTCCTGGAATTCCGTGAACGACTTGCTCATTCGGACTCCAGTTTAAGGTGTTTGGAAATCCATACATATTTAAGAACCCTGGAGAACCTTTGTGATCTCGTATAAATTCTTCGGCCATTTGATCAAGCTTTATCGGATGAGCTCCCGGCTTGATTTCGCTAGCCAACATCCCTAGCGTTTTAGAAACGAGTCTCGCGCTCTCACGCATAAGTACCAATTCTTCTTTTGACTTCAGTATCATCAGATCTTAATTTGTGATTAAGGAGTATTGAGTCATTTCATCAGGTTGATCAATACCCATTAAATCTAAAACCGTCGGTGCGATATCCCCAAGAATTCCATCTTTGATTTTTGTACCATCCTTGTCGATAAGAATAATCGGAACAGGATTAACGGTGTGTGCCGTATTCGGACTTTGATCTTTATTCACCATGGTGTCACAGTTTCCGTGGTCGGCGATGATAATAATACTCATGTCTTGTTGTAAAGCACTCTCAACAATTTTAGAGGTACATTCATCTACTGTTTCCACAGCTTTTACTGCCGCACTCATAATCCCTGTATGCCCCACCATATCTGGGTTGGCAAAATTCAGACATATGAAATTAGGACGGTCATTTTCTATACTTTCTATGACAGCCTCAGTAATTTCAAAAGCACTCATTTCGGGTTTTTCGTCATAGGTAGCCACTTTTGGCGAAGGACACAAAATACGTTTTTCGCCTTCAAATTCTTCTTCTCTACCACCGTTAAAAAAGAAGGTGACGTGAGGGTATTTTTCAGTCTCTGCGATACGTAATTGTGAAGATCCAGCCTTTGAAATGACTTCTCCCAAAGTATTTCTGAGTTTGTCCTTATCGTATATTACTTCGATGCCTTTGAAGTTTTCATCGTAATTGGTCATGGTCAGAAAATGCAAATCAAGAGGTTTCATATTGTGATCTGCGTGTTCTGTTTGTGTGAGTACTTCGGTTAATTCTCGACCTCTATCGGTTCTAAAGTTGAAGAAAATAACCACATCTCCTGCCTTTATTCTTGAAGCTTGAATAAGCTGCTCCTCACCTACAGTCACTGGAGTTATAAACTCATCTGTAATGTCATTGGCATAAAATGAGTCCATTTGTTCTAAGGGATTTGTAGTTGGTGTACCTTCCCCTTTGACCAGTAAGTCATAGGCTTGCTTCACACGTTCCCATCGCTTATCTCTATCCATAGCGTAATAGCGTCCAATAATACTGGCCAGGTGTGTTTTTGAGGGATCTGAAGCGGCTAAGATATCAGCGATAAATTGCTTTCCACTTTTGGGGTCTACATCTCGTCCATCGGTAAAAGCGTGAATATAAGTTTTAGAATGTCCATTGGTCTCACATATTTCGATCAGGGATTTAAGGTGGTTAATGTGCGAATGTACACCACCATCGCTGAGGAGCCCAAGCAAATGAATTGGCTTTTTGTTTTGAGTTGCGTAAGCTAAGGCCGATTGTAATTTTTGTTCTTCTTTGAAGGTATTTTCTGTAATAGCCTTATTGATTCTTGCGAAATCTTGATAAACTATCCTTCCTGCTCCAATATTCATGTGTCCAACTTCGGAGTTGCCCATTTGTCCTTCGGGCAATCCAACTTCCATTCCATAAGTTTTTAGTGTGGCGTAGGCATAGGTTTTAAGAGCCTTGTCGTAAAATGGAGTGTTTGCCTGTGCAACGGCAGAAACTTTGGGATCAGGAGAAATTCCCCATCCATCTAAAATCATTAATAGTACATTCTTGTTCATCTGTGGTAAATGTGCTGCAAATGTACTGGATTCAGCATAAAATTAAGAACGCAACTCAGGATTTATATCCTTGATGTGCTCTTCGATATAACGTTCAATTAAGTCCTCGCTTAAAAGAGCAGCTCCTTTGAAATTAGCCTCGCGTAAAACAGATTTAAGATCGTGTCTCAAATAGGTGTCCAGCATAGGCTTTGACAATTCTTTGAAGCTGTAATGCCATGGTTCGTAGTTAAACCCTTTGCGGTTATGATCATTGGTATAAACCAGATAAAATCCGTAGTCGTTTGCATTGAAATCCATCCATTCTTTCAGCTTCACATAGGGTCCATTAGCATGAAATTTCTCTTCGACGAGAACGTCGCCTACCCGAGGTTTACTGTCGTCTATAATGTCGATTTCGGTACCCCAGTGATGTCTACTTGTACCCGGAATCGTTGAGTATTCTATTATTTTTTCAAAAGCTGCCTGAGGGGTTAATCCATCGTTTTGGGTAAACCGCATATACTTTCGTTCAAATATGGCTTTCTGTCTAGCAAAACTTCGGTAACTGGAAACAGCCGTTATAGAGATGCCTTCTTTTAGGGCCGCACCTTGCATTTCTAGGTAGGCCTCAAATGCCTTTCGTAAAAGCTGCACTTCAGGGGTTGAAACTCCTTTAAAAGTCGCTATACCCATAAGTTGTTCTAAAGAAAAGTCTTGTTGTTGATTTGCGCAAAGTTCTGATGTAAACAACAGACCAATACTCGCTAAGCTTTGTTTTTTAAGGTAATCTCTTCTATTCATTTTACAATACTTTGTACATTCTTTGGTGTATCCCAATAGGAGGTATATCAAATAAGTCTCCAATTGACGAAAATTGAAGTTTTTGGTAAAACTCAACAGCACCTATTCGCGCATTCATCCATAAAATAGAGGCCTCTTTTTCTTTTAAGAGATCTAAGCCGTAACCTAACAATTTGCCGCCCAAACCTCTTCCTTGATGCGATTCTAAAACAGCCATTCCTCTCAGTTGATAACTTGGTTGTACCGTTTTTTGCTCAGGAAATTTCCTGGGTATAAAGCTCGCAATTGCAACGATTTCACTCTTGACGAAAAGACCTAGATGAAAACAATATTCATTCTGGTCATCTTCAAAAGCACAAGAAGATAAAGGTCTTCCTTTTCTTAAAACAGCATGTCTTACGGGAAAGCATTCCTTTGCACTAACCTCTTTGATAAGTTCCTTCATTTATCAATAAAATTAGTACTTTTAAGTCTATGAGATTAGGATGTTACGCTTTTGTGTTTTTTATGGGTTTGAATTCTACACTTTTAGCACAAAAAAGTGAAATTTTAAGAGGTCAAGTTTTATATCAAAATAGTTTTGTGATGAACCAAAACGTGATCAATGCCTCGAAAGAGACCATGACTATTACAGATGAAAATGGGGCTTTTGCCATAGAAGTCTCCGTTGGTGACGATCTTGTTTTTACAGCCGTGAATTACGAGCTTAAAGTAGTAGAGGTGACCAAAGAAATGTTGACCAATAGAAGGTTAGTGGTTAACGTTGAAGAAAAGATAACTACACTCGAGGAGGTTGTTGTACGTCCTGAAAACCAAGAGGCTTTTTTGTCTGTCGAAAATGAACGTTTTAAAGGCTATGAATACGAGATAGACCGAGGGAGTAAGACACAAAATGTCGCCATGTCAAAATCTGTACGGGGAATGCAAAACGGTCTAAATTTCGTTTCTATATACCGAGCCATGCAAAAATTACTGACCTCAGAAAATGAAAGCGAGGAGGTAATGACTATAAAATTAAGTGAAGTTTTGCGCACGGTCTATGAACCTGAATTTTTTATACTGGATTTAAAACTCAAGCCTGATGAAGTAGAAGCCTTTTTGAGTTATTGTGACGCTCAAGAATTAGACCCAAGTCTAATCAAAAAAGAAAACGAATTCGAGTTGATTGAATACCTAGTCAATCAGAGTGTAAAGTTTAAGAGTGAAATCAATTTATAGATTTTGTGTTGTTCTAGTGCTCATTTTTCATGCTAAATTGAGTATAGCGCAAGAAGGATATTTAAATGGAGAGGTGAAATTTCAAGAAATTGACCGCTCTGGAGTCGCAATTCAAAACGTGCAAAAATCAATTGCCGGAATCACAGATATTGCCGGACAGTTCAGAATTAAAGCCTCTGTAGGAGACACTATTGTTTTTTCATCTATTCAATTGAAACAAAAGGAACTGATTGTAGATGAAGCCATGCTTAAGGCTGTCAAAATCTTTGTGCCTCTTGAGATGCAGATCAATCGACTAGAAGGAGTGACGCTTTCACAATACAAATTAACTGGAAACCCAGTTTTAGATACTGAACTTAGTGCAGCCACCAAAATTTATGATGCTCAAGAATTGGGTTTGCCCAATGCAGATGTTCGTATCATTACACAAAGTGAGCGCATGCTGCACGAAGCCAGAACTGGTGGCGGAATAATTCCTTTAAATCCCATTCTCAATGCGATAAGTGGAAGAACAAAAATGTTGAAAGAACGAATTCGTATAGACAAAGCAAGAAATCGAATGAACAGCATACGCGAGCATTTAAATGATTCACTTTTTTGGGAAGAATTAAATATCGAGCATAAAGACCGCAATCGATTCTTGTATTTTTGTCAGGCAGATTCTTTGTATAATCCACTTATGGAAAGAGAAGATTGGTTGGCCTTTAGAGAATTTGCTACACAAAAATCTATAGCGTTTAAAAATGATGAAATTGAATAAGTACGTCAAGAATAGTTTAATAGCAGGGATTACACTTTTAGTATTGAGCTTTTATGCCGAGCACAAATTTTATTTAAGTGTTTCGGAAGTCAATTTCAATGAAGAAAAAGCAACTTTTGAAATCATTGGACGCTATTTTATTGACGATATGCAAGAAGTCTTGCAAATGCGTTATGAAAAAACCCTTAATCTTGATCCCGAGCAGCTTTCACACAACATTGATTTTTATCTTAAACGCTACTTTTCTCAGAAATTTGATTTGCGTCTCAATGGTCAAAAAGTAAATCTGAATTATGTAGGAAAAACATTCAAAGGTGATCAAGTTGTCATTTTATTGCAGTCGACGGGAGTGCAGGATGTAAAAGGTAAAAGCCTTGAAATTGAAAATAAAGTACTTATGGAGTTGTTTGAAGAACAAAAAAACCTAATCCACTTAAGGATGTCAAATATTAAAAAAAGTGCTGTTTTAATTTCAGGAAACAGTATATTCAAATTAATGCTTTAAAATTTTTAATTCATTCTAATTCTTAATAATTTCAGCAGTTAATAACAAAACCTATTATGAAAAATAGCTATTTACTACTCACAGCTCTTGGTTTACTATTTAACCTTGGTCTTCAAGCACAAGAAGAAGGTCAAGTAGAACGAAAGCCAGGACATTACAATCAGAGCAAATTCAAACAATTATACGAGGAATTTTCCTCTCCTAATACGTATAGATCAGCTTCTGGAGCTCCAGGGCCAGATTACTATCAACAGCAGGCTGATTACGATATGAAGATTACCCTTGACGATAAAAATGCTCGTCTCTACGGAGAAGAAACTATTACCTATACAAACAATTCTCCTGATGCTCTTGAATTTTTGTGGGTACAATTAGATCAAAACGTAAGAGCTTCAGATTCAAAATCGCCACTTAGAAATGGTAATGGGGTCAATATGGCCTACACCGCAGGTAATTTTGCACAGACCTATATGACGGACCCTTTCGATGGAGGATTCAATATCGAATATGTCAAAAATACCAATGGAAAAGCACTTTCTTATACCATCAACCAAACAATGATGCGCATCAATTTGCCTTCAGCACTTCAAAGTGGGGGACAGGTATCATTTTCGATAAAGTGGTGGTACAATATTCCTGATCATACGGTTAACCGAGCGAGATCAGGTTATGAGTATTTTGCGAAAGATGGTAATCGAGCTTATGTGATTGCGCAGTTTTTCCCAAGAATGGCAGTTTACAATGACGTAGAAGGATGGCAAAACCATCAATTCTGGGGAAGTGGAGAATTTGCTCTGCCTTTTGGGAATTATTCTGTTGAAATAACAGCTCCTGCAGATCACGTTTTAGATGCAACTGGTGTTTTACAAAATAGAAAAGATGTTTTTTCAAAAACAATGATGAAAAGATATAATCAGGCTAAGAAATCTTACGATACTCCAGTAATGATTGTAACACAAGAAGAAGCACAAGAAGCAGAAAAAGATTTCTCTGAGAAAACTAAGACTTGGAAGTTTTACGCTGAAAATGTAAGAGATTTTGGGTTTGCTAGTTCTCGTAAATTTATTTGGGACATGATGGCCGTTAAAATCGGTAATAAAGATGTGATGGCGGTTTCAATGTATCCAAAAGAAGGAAATCCGCTTTGGGAAGAATGGTCTACTAAAGCAGTAGCTTCAACACTTATTACCTATAGTGAACACACTTTTGATTATCCCTACCATAAGGCCATCTCTGTTCACGCTAAGAACCAAGGAATGGAGTACCCGATGATTTGTTGGAATTACGGACGTCCAAACGAAGACGGAACCTATTCAGAACGAACAAAATATGGAATGATGAGTGTTATTATTCACGAGGTTGGACACAATTTCTTCCCGATGATCGTAAATTCTGATGAAAGACAATGGGGTTGGATGGATGAAGGTTTAGATACTTTTATGCAATATATCGCAGAACAGGAATTTGGTCAAGCATTTCCTGATGCGATTGGCGAATTAGAAAAGTATCCTTCTAGAAGAGGTGAACCCTCTAAAATTTTGCCTTATATGTCAGGTGATCAAGATTATATCGCACCAATTATGTCCAATCCTGAAAACGTATATAGCTTAGGCCCAAATGCATACGGGAAACCGGCAACAGCACTTAACATCTTAAGAGAAACAGTGATGGGTGAAGAACTTTTTGATCACGCATTTAAGACCTATGCTCAGAGATGGATGTTTAAACACCCTACTCCAGAAGACTTTTTTAGAACAATGGAAGATGCTTCAGCAGTTGATTTAGACTGGTTTTGGAGAGGATGGTTTTACACTACAGATTACGTTGATATCGGTGTGAAAGACGTTAAAAAATATTACGTTTCTTCAGAACCCAGCGACCAAATGAAAGCCTATATGGCTGCCCAGGGTATTACAGAGGCAGATCTTCCTCCACTTGTATATCTCGCGAGTGAAGATTCACCAAATTTATCTGAAGAATTAAAAGGTAAATCACCTTCTGAGTCTTCTAAAAATTTAAACGAATTCATGCTTGATAATATGAGCGCAGCAGAGCGCTCTGCGGTACAAGAGCCAAAGTATTTTTACGAGGTTACATTTGACAAACCAGGAGGAATTCCAATGCCACTTATTGTCGAATATTCTTATGCTGACGGCTCAAAAGAACGTATTACCTATCCGCCAGAGATTTGGAGAAAGAATGATGCTGAGGTGAAAAGAGTAATTGCTTCTGAAAAAGAACTCACAGGAATTATAGTAGATCCACAAGCTGAAACTGCGGATATTGACACGACTAATAATGCATGGCCCAAAGAGGCGCCTAAGTCGGAATTTGAGAGTTTAAGAGAAGAAATCAAAGGTTAAGTTAAATTCCCATGGCTGGAGTGTATTTCAGTCATGGGTTTTTTTACTTTTGTAAAATGAGATTATTATTTATTAGCGGAGCGGAGATATTTTTTGTTGTATTTGTCTCAGTATTGATATTTGGTTCAGACAAATTGCCTGAAATTGTTCGTGGACTAGCAAAGGGTATGAGACAACTCAAAGACGCCACCGAAGACATTAAAAGAGAAATAAAAAAAACCGCTGATAAACAAGGTTTAGATGCCAATCTAGGTAAAGAAATCAAAAAAGAATTCAACGAGGTTAAAAAATCAGTTGAAGATGTAGGTGGCAGTATTAAAAGAGGCGGAATGTGAGTTTGATCGAAACACTTGATCGAGATGTTCTTTTATTTTTAAATCAATTAGGCACCCCAGCGTACGATCAATTTTGGCTAGTCATTACTCGTTTTACCACTTGGATTCCACTTTTTATTTTTTGCATAGCTTTTTTCTACTATCGATTGAAACTAAAAACTTTTGGCATTTTACTGTTGTGTTCGTTGCTCAATGTGACTACGGTTTTAGGTTTAATGTTTTGGTCTAAACCCTTTTTTAAGCGTTTAAGACCGGTTAACAATCCCGAACTCAACGAATTGTTACGAGTACTTATAAAGCCTACAGATTATAGTTTTTTTTCGGGTCATGCGGCAAGTTCTGTAGCTATTGCTTTATTTACTTGGTATTATTTTAACAAATTGAATTTTAAATACGGACTACTTATTTTTATTTGGCCTGCTTTATTTGCTTACAGCCGATTGTATCTAGGGGTTCACTATCCAACAGACATATTTATTGGAGCTCTTGTAGGTGTTCTAAGCGCCTGTTTGTACATAGCCTTAATTAATCGTTTCTTTTTTGATGTAAACTTAAACCATCACGAACAGGAAGTATAATCGATTCAAAATTTATATCCTCGTGCAGACGTCGGTTAAAGGCCAATAGTTCTTGTGTAGCTTTATCATTTGTCGCCACTTCTTCGACTACTTTACCTGACCATAGAATATTATCCGCAAGTAAAAGGCTGTTTTTGGACATCAGCGGAAGAACTAAATCTAAATAGCTATTATACAAGGCTTTTTTTGCATCTATAAAGACCAAATCGTATGACTCTTTTAGTTGGGGAAGCACCGTTAACGCATCACCATAAATCACTTGTATTTGATTTGCATATTGTGATTGATGCAGATATTTCTGATGTATATGTACCAGTTCTTCGTTAATTTCAATAGTGTCTACTCGGCCGTGCTCACTAAGACCCTCAGCTAAGCACAAAGCAGAATATCCAGTGTAGGTTCCAATTTCAAGAATTCTATCTGGTCTTGATAGTTTAGAAATAAATGATAAAAGACGCCCTTGATAATGCCCGCTAATCATTCGTGGCTGAATTACTTTTCTGTGTGTTTCAGCTCTTAAGGCTTGAAGATATTCAAATTCTTCTTCAGCGTGCTGCGTGATATAATTTTCAAGGGATTCAGAGAAGAAATGCACTTTTCTTGTTTTGTATTCTAAAGAGATGAACTAATTTCATCACTGTTTTAATCAGAACTCGAAAATAAATCTTTTTATGCAAAACACCCGAGATTTTGCCTTAGCCTGTGATCAAAATGACACATTGAATTACTTGAGAAAGGAATTTATATTTCCTCAATTTAAAGGAAGAGATGTACTCTATTTTACAGGTAATTCTCTAGGTCTTCAGCCAAAAGTGAGTCAGTCCTATGTAGATGAGGTAATGAGTGCCTGGGGTGAACTCGCTGTGGAAGGACATTTTAACGGAGATCGACCCTGGTGGGAATATCACGAAAAGTTGGCCCCTACACTTTCTAAAATCATGGGATGTCATCAAGAAGAATTAACAGTGATGAACACGCTATCGGTGAATTTGCATTTTCTTTTGGTTTCTTTTTTTAGACCTAAGGGTGCTAAAACAAAAATTTTGTGTGAGCAAAAAGCCTTTCCTTCAGATAAGTATATCATGGACTCTCAATTACGATTTAGAGGACTCAATCCCGAAGATGAACTCATACAGGTCCCTAAAAGAGAAGACGGTCTTTATCATACAGAGGATTTTATTCAAGCCATAGAACACAATGCTTCAGAATTGGCACTTGTCTTTTTGGGAGGAGTGAATTATTACAACGGTCAAGTATTTGATATTCAGAAAATCACAGAAGTGGCTCAGAAGAATAATGTAATGGTTGGATGGGACCTAGCCCATGCAGCAGGTAATATTGAATTAGCACTTCACGACTGGGGAGTAGACTTTGCAGCCTGGTGCAGTTACAAATACCTCAATGCTGGGCCAGGAAATGCCTCAGGTGTTTTCATTCACAAGCGGCACTTGAATGATAAAGACATGCCTAGATTTGAGGGGTGGTGGGGAAATAAAAAAGAGACGCGTTTTAAAATGACAGATCGTTTTGATCCCATGCCAACAGCAGATGCCTGGCAGGTGAGTAATGCACCAATTCTATCTCTCGCTCCCTTTTTGGCCTCTTTGACCCTTTTTGAAAAGGTGGGTATGTCAGCACTTGTTGAAAAGCGTGACCAACTAACGGGATATTTAGAATTCGTATTGAAGGATATCGCCAAAGAACTCGACTTAAATTTTGAAATAATTACACCGCCCCAACGCGGAGCCCAATTATCGATTTATTTACACGGACAGAATAAATCTATTTTCGAATACCTCACCTCGAATGGTTGTATTCCAGACTGGCGTGAGCCTAATGTAATTCGAATGGCGCCTGTACCTATGTATAATTCGTTTGAAGATATCTATAATTTTGGTCAACTTTTAAAGCAAGCTGTAGCGTATCATTCATGAAATCACTTCTACTTATTTTAAGTAACAAAAAGTACTTTGCAGCGTCCTTTGCTTTCGCTACTTTAAATTTTTGGTTTGGAACTTGGGCTATTTACATTCCCACAGTAAAAGAAACACTTGATATATCAAAAGATCAACTCGGCATTGCGATATTTTTTTTGGCTTTTGGGGTATTTGCCGTGCTCCCTTTTGCTTCGCGCATTATTCAGCGCCTCGGTGCTGGTGAATCAACTTGGTATGCTATAATAGCCGGATGTATTTGCTTTATTTTTCCACTTGCTGCACCTAGTTATATCAGTCTTTGCGCTGCACTTTTTGTATTTGGATTGTGTAATGGTTTTTTGGATATCGCCATGAATTCATTGGTCTCAGAAATTGAAAAAATCGACAACGTTCAATTCATGTCTTCGGCACATGGATTTTTTTCATTGGGGGGCGTTTGTGCCGGCTTAGGATCTTTTTTTATTCCTTTAATCAATAATCCATTGCTTCATGTGGCAACCCTATCTTCGGGTTTACTTGCTGTCAATTTTTTGCTCAAGAACCGATACGTTTCCATTAGCGGATCAGCAAAAGAAAAAACTGCGACAAAAGTTGGAATACAGGTTTTTAAAGCTATGATTCTTCTTTCAGTGATTTCTTTTGTAGCTATGGGAAGTGAGGGTGCAATTATAGACTGGTCCACCTTGTTTATGAAAGAGGTGGTTAAGGCTCCGGAGCAGTATATTGGTGTAGGCTTTATCATGTTTTCTGTTTGTATGACACTCGGACGCTTTTTAGGTGACGGGATTTCTTCTCGCTTTGGTTCGAGAAAAACCTTGTTGATCAGCTCATCAGTGTCTATTTTAGCCTACGTCTTCATTCTTCAAGAACACCAGGTTTTCAGTGTTATTGGATTTTCACTAGGCGGCTTAGGTTTTTCTGTAATCATTCCTGAACTCTTTCGAATTGGCGGAAAAATGAAAGATGTTCCCGCCTCTACAGGCGTTTCTTTTATTGCGGGATCAGGCTATTTAGGGTTTCTTTTTACACCGGTTATCTTAGGATTTATTGCAGAACAATACTCTTTAACCGAAAGTTTCAGTTTAATGTTTGTCGTGGCAATAGCTATGCTTATTGCTATTATTTTCGCGAAGTTTCCACCTTCAAATCACTAAAGAAAAGGGTGCGTTCACTATTGGCGCGAGCGTAATTTTGTACGAGTCGCAATCCTCCAATTTCGATATAATCTTTACAGGCTGAACTAATATTAGGTTCTGCTTGGTTACCTCTGCGAAATGTCCATTCTCTGACAATGTAATCCTGGTCAATGTAAAAATCATAGGCATCTCCTGGTGTATATCCTCCTTCTTGTCCATAGACGATGGTGAGCTTGGTATAGCTTTTATTTTCAATGGGAGAACTGATTTTTTTTGTTAGGGTCGCGCTGTAATTGCCTCTATCCCAAATCAGATTAAATGGATTGAGTAACCAAAATTTATCATTGGTGAAGCCTGCATTAAGACGATTCTCTAAACTGTCTAACGTTTGGTTTCTATTGTACCAAATAGTGTCCTTGTCTTGAATGCTGCCAACGGCGTTTGATTTAGGTTGCCATATCCAAAAACGACTAAAGGTGTTTCCATTCGCTCGGCTCACATTAAAACTGAAGCTAATTTCTTCCACTTCAGACCACTGCTTAAAACCATGTGCTTCTGCAACCTTATCGATGAATAATTCAACAGCCGATTCTTGCGCTTCTTCAACAGTATCTTGTTGTTTTGTAGCATTTAGACATGATGACATCACAAATCCAATTAGGACGCAGCAGGAAAAGGAAGTGTACTTCTTCATTTTTTTAGCTAAAGATACTAATGATGTTCGCATAGAATGCAAACAATACATTAATTTTGTAAGAACAAATTTTCAAATATGGCTGATATAAAAACACAGGATTTAATTGACAGAAACTTACTTGAGCAGCGTAAAATTTTTCTTTGGGGAATGGTGAATGATGAATCTGCAAAGCATGTAGTTGATCGTCTTCTGTATTTGAACAATTTAAATCACGATGAAATTACACTAGTCATCAATAGCCCTGGTGGTTACGTGACTTCAGGTTTTTCTATATACGATACGATCAAACAAATTGAGAGTCCTGTAGCAACGGTCTGTTCTGGTCTTGCAGCCTCAATGGGAAGTATTCTTCTTTCTGCAGGAGAAAAAGGAAAGCGTTACATCCAAAAACACGCTAGAGTGATGATTCATCAGCCTAGTGGTGGAGCTCAAGGTCAAGCCTCAAATATCGAAATTCAAGCGAGAGAAATCATCAAAACCAAAGAAATTGGGGCCAGAATATT
>NZIQ01000079.1 GCA_002691685.1 Flavobacteriaceae bacterium
CTAACCTAGTTAACGTTTTCCAAGCTGGAAACTAATTATTTAGATTTTACACAATCACAATACAAAAACCCTCGCCTAGCGAGGGTTTTTTCGATTTAATAGAGTCAAACAGTTACGCTTAAAAATTGTGATTATCCTATATTTGTATGAAATAATTTTGAATGAATAAAACGGTCCTCACCTACCTTGTTGTTTTTTGTTTCTGTTTCTCATTGTCGGCACAAGAAATTATTCAACTAGATGTTAAACCTTTTCTGGCAAAACGCGCAGAACAAAAAGGAACACTTGTGGATGTGAGAACAACTCCAGAATTTAATCAAGAGCATATCAAAGATGCTATACATATTGATTTTTTGCAATCTGCACGATTTGATCAAAAATTTGCTGAAATCGATAAGTCAACTCCCGTTTTCCTTTATTGTGCAGCTGGTGGACGTAGCAATGCCGCAGCTCAAAAATTAAAAAATATGGGGTTTCTTAAAATTTATGACCTCAAAGGAGGTTTTAGCAATTACAAAAAAATCCGGTCTGAAAAATGAAATTGAAAATTACTAGTATTAGCATATTAACAATACTTTTTACACTCACAACTTTAAAAGCCCAAGAGTACGATATAAACAACAACTTTGGTTTTTGGAATGAGATATTTATTACCAAAAAATTCGATAGCAAATGGAGCACTACCAATGAATTTCATTTTAGATCAGGAAAATTTGCTGCACAGAGAGACCAAATATTGATTCGTCCTAGTCTAAATTATCAATTTAATAACGGAATAAAATTCAGTAGTGGTTACACCTATATAGAAAATTATAATTACGAGGGTTCAGGTCGCGCTCCTAAAGCCGTTGAAAATAATATGTGGGAACAGATATCATATCGAATTCCCTTCAAGGGCTTTTCAGTTTTCCAATGGATTCGTTTAGAGCATCGATGGACTAATGGATTTAAAAACAGATTTAGATATCGTTTTGAAGTTAGTAAGCCACTGGGAGAAGTATTTAATACTCCAATAAGTGCTTTTGTACTAAACGAACTCTTTATAGTCCACAACAAAAAGTTAAGACCTTTCTCTGTAAATCAAAATTGGGTTTACATGGGATTCGATTTTAATCTAAATAAAAACCTACGGCTCAGAACAGGGTATCACAACATTTACCTTCCGTCAAGTCTAACTTCCGCAGAAAACCGACATATCTGGGAAACATTTCTATTTATCACACTTTAAAAAAACATTATGAAAAACTACTTACTACTTGCCCTTTGTGCCATTGGACTTACTACAAGCGTTCAAGCACAAAGCTTTGCTGGACTTGATAAAAGTCCACTTGATGTGACCTATGCCCGTCAAGGAAGAAGTGCACAACCAGACGCAAGAATTGTCTATTCAAGACCTCATTTAAAAGGTCGTGATCTATCACAACTCACTCCAAGTGGAAAAATATGGAGAACAGGCGCAAATGAGACAACTGAAATCACTTTCTACACTTCAATGAAGATTGGAGACAAAACAGTAGCCCCTGGAACCTATTCACTTTTTAGTATCCCTGGAGAAGATTCCTGGACAATAATCCTGAATGAACAAATCCACACCTGGGGAGCCTATACTTACGATAAAAACAAAGACCTTGTTAGAACAACAGCTAAAGTTTCTAATAGTAATAATGATATAGAAGCCTTCTCTATCAACTTCGAACCAACAGAAAACGGATATACACTTTTTATGGGTTGGGGTAAGAAAATAGCTTCAATCCTCCTAGAAAAGTCTTAAAAAAAAGGAACGCAATACGCATTTCACAGATAATTTTTGATTTTAATCTAGTATAAATGTATTTCATCGATTATATTTTATTCTTCGATGAAATACATTCCTAGTTTTGATATAGACATTACTTTAGTATTAAAATCAAAACTATGGATTCCAAGTCTGTCCATCTATCAAATCACACGATTGCCTTAGTGAGTATTTCATTTATGTTTTTGGGTTTAGCTATTAATGGTTATTATCTTGTTTTTTAAAAAATCAATTTGATTATTACTTCTTATAATCAAATTGATTTTTTCTATTAACTAGTGTCTACATAAGTAAGATTAGCTTGTTTTGATTTTTTTAAATATTACGACAAATGCAACAACACATTTTAAACCAAACTATATTTTTAGTAAGCGTCTCCTGCATTTTAGCAGGACTTATTGTTCAAAGCCTATCAGCATTGTATATTGATTTAATAGTATTGAAATAAAGGTTGAATACCAGAAAAAATACCATCATCTTGCTTTTCAGAAGTACAGTAATAACTGAAGTTTATAAGATCCCAGCACAAGGCCTCACCTTGTAGTTCAGGAATATAATTCACTCTTTCAAAATTCACCTCTGCAAGCATAAGTTCTTCAAGCGAAGAATCATCAAGATTCGTTAATAAAAAAACATCTTCGTAATTTTTTAACAACACACAACCTTCTGAGTTTATATCAGCTGCTGTAACCATATTGGGATATACGCTAGAAGGATTAAGCGAACTTAAATCCACTTCAAAATCAGATTGAATTTCTTTTTGACCAGGGCTAAACTCGAACAAATACACCTTAACCTGCTTGTCGCGTTTACTAAAAATAACAAATTTTTGTCCTATTGGATCAAATGCCAAGGCCTCTGCATCCCTTGGTCCTTTTGCATAATTGAGATGCATGACTTCAACCTGGTCTATACGCATTGATTCTTTGTCTGTCTGTATTTTTGGTTCTTCAAATTGATAAAGGGTCACGTTTTTTCGCAAAGCCCTGTTATCGCCAATATCTGCAATAGTTATCATTGTTTTCGCATCCTTAGTTGAAAGAGTAATATCTTCCCAGTCAACATGTTTAACCTCATCTGAAAATAAGATAGTAAACTGAACTTCTAAGGCTGTGTTCACTAAAAAAAGCCGAGGCTTATCTCCACTATCATTATGCACCCAAAACATTCCTTTATTTTGAACCGAAGGAACTATTCCACTGATTTCAACCAATCTATCATCTGTAGATAAACCTAAAACCTCGAACGAATTGAATTTTTTTAACGAATCTAATTCGATAGACGCCCAATAATTTGGAGTACTTTTTTCTGTTTTAGCCTCTTTTATAGTGGGCTTACAAGAAAATTGAACCAATAAGACCAAGAAAACTACTTTTCTGATACTTTTCATTTTTTATACTATTTAGAAGGATGTTAAAGCTACCAAAAATAAAATGCAGCTTAAGATAATGGTATGATCAAAGTCTTTTATTTACGAAAAGATTAGCGATTAAACCGATGAGAATAAGAGCTAGTCCTAATAAACTCTCTAAGGTATACATCTCATTAAAAAAAGTTACACCTAGAATTAGACTAAAAATCACTTCTATATATTTCATTGGAGAAACGTAAATAGCGGTAGCCATTTGAAGTGACTTGGTCATAAAAAATTGTCCGAAAAAACCAAGAACACCTAGAGCAATAAGCAAAATCCAATGCTCTTTTAGAGGTGGTATCCAATAAAAAATTGAAATGATCCCACTAATAATCAAAGATATGCCCATAAAATAATTGACAATGACTAATGAGTTTTCTGTTTGCTTAATATAACGAATGATCATAAATACTAAACCACTGAACATGGCTCCAATCATGATCAAAATCAATCCTAGTGTACTCATCGAAGAGTCAAAACCTTGCAAAATTAAAACACCAGCATAAGCCACAATAAAATAAATCCACTGCTTTTTTTCTACCGGTTCTTTCAAAATAAACAAAGCAAAAAGAGTAGCGTAAATTGGTGCGATATACCTCAAGGCTACAGCTGTTCCTAGATTCAAGAATTTCAAAGCCAAAAAAAACAAGCTCATCGCAATAAATCCAAGTATTCCTCTAGCTAAAAGGATTTTTTTGTTGTTTCCGAAATACGAGATTTTTTTATATTGAATAAGTATTGAGCAGATCAAAAAAGTCCCAATTGATCTAAAAAAAATTAACTGAAATGAGTTTAAATACGACAAATACTTAACCCCAAAATTCATCAGAGAAAAGGAAAGCGTACTAATCAGCATATAAAAGAAAACCCTTTTCCTCAAACAATACGTATTAGATTGTCAAAGTAAAGCATTTTAAGCAGTTAAAGTCTTTACTAGCCTATATAAATAAATCTTCAAAAAAAGACTGTACTGCTTCAAGCGTTGCTTCTTGCATACTATCGCATCTGAGATCCGCATGCCCTACTCTCTCTGATGGTCCAATTCCAACAGTGTAAAAACCACCTATTTTGGCAGCATCTACTCCTGCCCGAGCATCTTCATAAACAATGCACTCCTCTGGTTTTAATTCGAGCTGTCTGGCTGCAAACAAAAAGACATCTGGAGCAGGTTTACTCTTGGCAACACTATTACCATCTCCAATGACATCAAAGTAATTTAATGCATTTAATTGGTGTAAAACCTTTTGACTGTTTTTACTGGCGCTACCTAAAGCAATTTTAAATCCTTGGACTTTGAGTTTTTCAAGAAGTTCTAATGCTCCCGACAAATAATCTTTTGGGCTTAACTTATCGAGACTGTCCACGTAAATCTCATTCTTTAAAGTTGCTAATTTAAATAATTGGTCATCAGTAAGTTCAGCTTGATTGTGTTGTTGAATAATACGAATTGAATCCATTCTTGAAACACCTCTCAAGCGCTCATTGACCGTTCTATCAAACTTCCAAGACATTTGCCCGGCTAAACTATTCCAAGCGAGATAATGCAATTCTGCCGTATCTGTAATAACACCATCCAAATCAAAAATAAAACCCTTAATCATGCCAATTCGCGCTTCAAAAATTTCTGGCAAATATATCCACCTTTAAATGCTAATTATAAGAAATCATTTAGAATTTTAAAAAAGGTATAAGCGGTATTAAATAAAATCCTCTGAATATGCACTATATTAGAATGATTACCATGACAATTATGTCAGCTTGAAAATAAAAAACTAAATCAGTGATTGAAACTTTAAATCAAATTATAGAAGAGGGAACTAAGAGAAAACTTGTTCATAATTTTATATCTTCAAATTCTAGAATTCCAGATAGTCACATTATCATAGATAATCACAAGATGGTAAACTTTGGCTCTTGTAGTTATTTGGGATTAGAAAAACATAATAATCTTCGACAAGGAGTAATCAATGCTGTTTCAAAGTACGGGACGCAATTTTCATCTTCCAGAACTTATTTATCTCATTCTTTATATCAAGAATTAGAGGATAATTTATGTAAAATATTTAAGAGACCCGTAATTGCTACTGCTAGTACCACATTAGGGCATTTAGCTACTATTCCTGTTGTTGTCGGTAAAAATGACGCCATTATTTTAGATTTACAGGTGCATTCAAGTATACAAATGACTGTACAACAGTTAAAAGCAAAAAAAATACCTGTACACATTATTAAACATAACTGTTCGGAATCTTTAGAACATAAAATAAAGAGTTTATACAATAAACATGATAAGATATGGTATTTTGCTGATGGCGTATATTCTATGTACGGAGATTATGCTCCTTTTGCTGCTTTAGATGATCTTCTTGATCGGTACGATAAATTGCACTTATATATAGATGATGCACATGGCATGGGATGGACAGGTGAAAACGGAAGTGGTGTAGTTTGCAAACATCTAAAAAATAAAGAAAAAGTAATTCTTATAGTATCTCTTAATAAATCTTTTGCCTCTGCTGGCGGATGTGTTGTTTTTCCAGATACCAAAACAGAAAAATTAGTTAGAAATTGCGGATCTACTTATATATTTTCAGGTCCAATTCAACCGCCAATGTTAGGTGCAGCTGTTGCCTCAGCAAAACTTCATCTATCTAATGATATTTTAAGTATTCAATCCAAACTAAAAGATCTAGTTCGCTTCACAAATAACAAACTAGATGAACTCAATCTTCCACAGTTCCAAAAAACAGACAGCCCTTTGTTTTTTATTCCTGTAGGCCTTCCAAAAATATGTTATGACATAATTGCCAAGATGAAAGACAAAGGTTTTTTCTTAAATACTGCATCTTTTCCTGCTGTACCAATGAGAAAAAGTGGTATTCGATTTATGGTAAATACTTTTTTAAATAAGGAGCAAATCAATGAGATGCTTGATATTCTTTCAACTATTTACGCAGAAACCATAGTTGAAAATGAAACTAGTTATGCTAAAATTTCTAGAACTTTTGGCATTCCTTATTTTGAGCTTAAAGCAGATAATTNCAAAGACAAAGAAGTACAACAAGATAACCTGACTTGCCAAATATATGAATCTATTAAGAATCTAGATGAACATCAGTGGAACGAAAAATTCATAAAAAACGGTACTTTATCCTATGCCAATTTGGAATTATTGGAAAAAATTTTCACCAACAATAATACTCCAGAAAACGATTGGAAGTTTTATTATTTAAAAGTGAAAGACAATGATAATCAAATTGTTTTAATGACTTTTATTACGGTAGCACTTACAAAGGATGATATGTTTAGTCAAACACATATCTCTAAAAAAATTGAAAAAGAGAGAAGGAAAAATAATCCCCATTATTTAACATCAAAAACTGTATTAACCGGATCGTTAGTCACAAAAGGTAATCACGTATATATTGACTACGATAACCCAAATTGGAAAAAGGCACTGTCAATTCTCTCAGAAAATTTAACTAAAATCCAAGATAATAATGAAGCCACTAAAATAATGATTAGAGACTTTTATGATTCCCAACTCAATGACCTTGAAACAATTATGCTGGAAAAAGGTTTCATAAAATTTAAATTACCTAATAATATGGTTATCAATAATCTGCAATGGAATAATGTAGATGACTACTTGTCCACTTTATCTCATAAAAATCGCTACAGCGTAAAAAAGGAAATTCTTAAACATAAATCTAATTTCATTGTAGATTTTAATAAACCAAAAAATAAAGAGGAACTAAAAACGATTTACAAATTATATGAAAACGTTTATGACAAATCTTTTATGTTTAATGTTTTCAAATTACCATTGGAGTATTTTAAAAAAATGTGCGAATCTAAGAACTACGACATTATAAAATTACATCTTAAAAATTCTGAAAATGAAACAAATTTAGTTGGGGTAATGTTTAGTCATGTAGACGATAATAATTATAATGCTTTACTAGTTGGACTTAATTATGAATATGTTTACGAATATAACTGCTACAAACAAATTCTATTTCAAACAATGCTTAGGGCCAATTACTTAGGCTGTAAAAAGCTAGATTTAGCATTTACAGCCGAACTAGAAAAGAAAAAAATAGGTGCCCAAATGGTAAATGTATTTGCATATATCCAATCTTCAGAGCATCTAAATGAAAGTATTATTGAATTCATATAATAAAAATTATAAAATAAAAAACACATCTGGAAACACTGGTCTGAATTAAAACTCAATATAGGATATGGAAAACAAACTTTTATTACTTCTTGTTATACTAATAGCTTTATCATCCTGCTCAAAAAATGATGAAAATATAATATTACCTGATTCGGAATTTAGCGAATACGAAATTAATGTTATTGATTATTTTAAAGATGTTGCTTTAGGTTTTGAATTTGGGAATGCAAGTAGAATAACGCGAAAATGGAATTCAGAAGTTAATATATCT
>NZIQ01000080.1 GCA_002691685.1 Flavobacteriaceae bacterium
TAAACTACCCATTAGAATTGATAGCGCTTCAGATCCTCCTGTGGTAATTGCAATGTCTTCAGCAGTTACCTCAATTCCGAATTGTGCGTAATAAGAACTTAACTTTATTCTTAATTCGAGTAGACCTTGGGAGGGGCCATAAGCTAACACCTTATTTTCATAGTGTTGAATCTCATCGAGTACTTGCTGAGGGGTTTCAATATCGGGTTGGCCAATATTGAGATGTATTACTTCAATACCCTTTGATTTCGCATAATCCGCATAGGGAACAAGTTTACGAATAGGAGAGGCAGGCATATGTTTGGCCCGATTAGATAAAAAAGGTCTAGTCATAAACTATTTTTCGATGAGTTCACCTTTGATTTTCAATATTTTAGTCGGATTACTAGCATTAGAGCTTACTGTAATCGCTTTTCTGAATGGACCAGCTGCACGGTTAGTGTCATATTCAACTTCAATTTTTCCCTGTTGACCAGGCAAAATGGATTCTTCAGGTTTTTTAGGAATAGTGCATCCACAACTTGAACGAACATTTGTGATTACAAGGGGTGCATCTCCTGTATTGGTAAATTCGAAAACTCTAAGGCCGTTACTTCCACGATTAATTTTTCCGTAATCGATGGTTTCTTCTTTAAATTGAATCTCTGCTTTTTCTTGGGCACTTACCCATAAAGTTGTAAATAAAAATCCGAGTAATAGAAATGATTTTCTCATTTAAAAGTAATTTTACGAACGTGTGAATTTACAAGAATTTGATCTGAGGTCAAAATACTTTTATAAAACGTGCAACGTTGACTATTTTTGAACTTTAATTGAAAATACTCAGATAGAAACCAATATGGAATTATCTACAAAATACAATCCCGCTGAGGTAGAGGCCAAGTGGTACGACTTTTGGATGAAAAATCGTCTCTTCGAGTCCACACCAGATGATAGAGAACCTTACACGATTGTAATACCTCCTCCAAACGTAACAGGTGTGTTACACATGGGACATATGTTGAATAATACAATTCAAGACGTTCTCATACGAAAAGCAAGACTCTCTGGGAAAAATGCTTGTTGGGTGCCCGGAACTGATCACGCTTCGATTGCAACAGAGGCAAAAGTTGTAGCACGATTAAAAGAACAAGGTATAGCGAAAAGTGATCTCAGTCGCGAGGATTTTTTAAAGCACGCCTGGGATTGGACCGATGAATATGGAGGAACTATTTTAAAGCAGTTGCGAAAACTTGGCTGTTCATGTGATTGGTCTAGAACTAAATTCACCCTTGATGATGACATGTACGCCTCGGTGATAAAAGTCTTTATAGATCTTTACCAGAAAGGACATATTTACAGGGGTTATCGAATGGTCAATTGGGATCCTGTCGCCAAAACGACGCTTTCAGATGAGGAAGTTATCTATGAGGAACGTCAGGGACAGCTTTTTCACATAGCCTATAAACTAGTCGATAGTGAGGAACAACTTGTTATTGCTACAACACGTCCTGAAACTATATTTGGTGATACTGCCATATGTATCAATCCAAATGATGAGCGCTTTATTCATTTACACAATAGAAAAGCAATAGTTCCTATTTGCAATCGAGAAATTCCGATTATCCTAGATGAGTACGTAGATATGGAATTTGGTACAGGTTGCCTAAAGGTTACACCAGCACACGACGTGAATGATAAAAATTTAGGCGAAAAACACCATTTAGAAGTCATCGATATTTTTAATGAGGATGCCTCCCTGAATAGTTATGGAATGCAATTCGAGGGCCAAGACCGTTTTGAAGCCCGTAAGAATGTAGTTAAAAAATTAGATGAGTTAGGGGTACTTGTTAAGCGAGAAAATTACGTCAATAATTTAGGGACTTCAGAACGCACCAAAGCCGTGATTGAACCTAGGCTTTCAGATCAGTGGTTTCTGAACATGCAAGATTTAGTAAAACCTGCTCTCAAATCTGTTTTAGAAACCAAAGAAGTTCAACTTGTTCCAGAGAAATTTGAAAACACCTATCGACATTGGATGGAAAATATAAGGGATTGGAACATCTCAAGACAGTTGTGGTGGGGTCAACAAATTCCAGCCTATTATTTTTCAGACGACAAAAAAGATTTTGTGGTAGCTGAAACTCCTGATAAAGCTTTGACCTTGGCACAAGAAAAGCTAAAGGGCAGAGGAGAAAATCGCCAACTAACCATTGATGATTTGAGACAAGATTCAGATGTTTTAGATACTTGGTTCTCTTCTTGGCTGTGGCCCATTTCTGTTTTTAATGGAATACTAGAACCCGAGAATGAACAAATAGAGTACTACTATCCAACTCAAGACCTAGTAACAGGTCCAGACATCTTATTTTTCTGGGTAGCTCGAATGATTATTGCCGGCTACGAGTACAGAGGCAAGCAACCTTTTTCTAACGTGTATTTAACCGGTTTGGTAAGGGACACACAAAGAAGAAAAATGTCTAAATCTTTGGGGAATTCTCCCGATGCACTTGAATTAATTTCAAATCACGGTGCAGATGGTGTAAGAGTAGGCTTACTATTGAGCTCTGCAGCAGGTAACGACCTTCTTTTTGATGAAGCCCTATGTCAACAAGGAAAAAACTTCGCCAATAAAATTTGGAACGCCTTTAGATTAATTCAAGGTTTCGAGTTATCTGGAATCATTGAGCAACCTGTGCATAGTGCAAAAGGTATTTTTTGGTTTCAACAAAAATTCAATGCAGAGCTAAAAGAAATTGAACAACTCTTTGAGCGTTACAAAATTTCAGAAGCCCTAATGCGTATATACAAGCTTATTTGGGATGACTTCTGCAGTTGGCTTCTCGAAATCATTAAGCCTGAATATCAAAAACCTATAGATCAGAAGACCTATGATGAGATCTTAGTGATACTCGAAAACTTATTGGTCCTCTTACATCCATTCATGCCTTTTTTAAGTGAAGAACTCTGGCAGCATTTGAAAAAAAGAGAAAGACATGAGTCTATATGTGTGGCGAAATGGCCAGAATCCAAGGAGATTGAATTAGAGATTCTGCAGGAGTTTGATTATACCGCAGAGGTTATCAGTGGAATTCGAACTATTCGAAAAGAAAAACAAATACCGCAAAAAGAAGCTTTAGAGCTCTATTATCTCGAAAATAAAAAACAGGCTCAAATAGAGGCTATTATTAAAAAATTAGGCAATGTAAGTGTGATATCCAAAGTGGATGATACCCCTGAGGGAGCGATGAGTTTTAGAGTGAAAAGTAATGAGTTTTCTATTCCCATTCTCGGAGCAATTAATTTAGAAGATGAAATCACTAAACTCAAAGAAGAACTTGCCTATACTGAAGGGTTTTTGATTTCGGTTCAAAAAAAATTATCCAATGAACGCTTTGTAAGTAACGCTCCGGAGAAAGTGGTACTGATAGAAAAGAAAAAAGAGGAGGATGCGAAACTCAAAATAGATTCCTTAAAAAGCAGTCTAAAAAGCCTAGGAGAAAATATTGCTTAATTTTACACTATGGAATATTATGCCCAAGCACTTCTAATTGCAATACCAGCGTTCTTTGTTTTAGTGGCTATAGAACTACTATACGGCTACAGGGTCAAAAAGATGAATTACAATTTGTTTGATACCTTAAGTAGTTTATCATCTGGTATGACCAATGTCATTAAAGATTCCTTGGGATTGGCATTTGTGCTGATCAGTTATCCATTTGTCAAAGAACAAATCATGCTGGTAGAATTAGAATCCGGGCCTTTGTTGTGGATAGCGGCATTCGTCATTATTGATTTTGCAGGGTATTGGAACCATAGACTTTCCCATCATGTAAATATATTTTGGAATCAACACCTGATCCATCATTCTTCGGAAGAATTCAATTTGGCCTGTGCGCTCAGACAATCGATATCTAATGTCATTGGATATGGGGCAGTGCTCTTAATTCCTGCGGCATTGCTGGGAGTGCCTCAAAGTGTAATCAACGTATTAGGTCCATTACATCTGTTTGGCCAGTTTTGGTATCACACACAACATATCGGTAAACTGGGTTGGTTAGAATACGTTTTTGTAACACCTTCTCAACACAGAGTGCACCATGCCATTAACGAAGAATACATCGATAAAAACTTAGGTCAAATTTTTAGTGTTTGGGATCGCATTTTCGGTACATTTCAAGAAGAATTAGATGAAGTTCCACCTCGATATGGAGTACTTAAACCCGCTAAAACATGGAACCCTATACTAATCAATTTCCAGCATTTTTGGGGTTTATTAACTGATGCTTGGCGCACTAAATCGATTTGGGATAAGCTTAGAATATGGTTTATGCCCACAGGGTGGCGTCCTGCTGATGTAATACCTAAATATCCAAGGGAAATCATTTCAGATGTTTACAAGTATCGAAAATACAAGACTGAAGTTTCGAATCACGTTAAATATCTCGTAATTGGTCAATTTGCTATAAACACTGTTCTATTATTTCTACTATTAGCAAACTGGACTTCTTTTAATTCAAGTGCACAATTTATTATTGGGGTTTTATTATTTCTTGGGATAGGCAGCTACTCCAGTTTAATGGATAAAAATCCATTGGCCTTAATTTTTGAGAGTTTGCGATTAATTTTGGGTATTTCACTTTTCTTTATAGATGGTTTAGTCTGGCCGGTGTTTATGAATTCAGTGACTATGGTCTGGTTAATCTATCTACTGATAAGTTGGGGTCTTACCTTCTACAACTTTCAAGACTTATTGAAGTCAAATTCTTCTCTAACTAGTTCTACGTAATTTTTTTTGGCCTCAGCAGAATCCATATGTAAAACTTGAAGAATTGCATTGAATTTGAAAGCTTTTATAATGGGTTCTTCACTTTTTTTGGAATGACTAGTGTTTTGACTGGCTACACGATAATACGCGTACAAACGGAGTAATATATCTGGCTGAATAGGCTCTTTGTAACTATTTACAAAATGAACAGCACTAGTAAAGTCTCGATTTAAATCAACCTCTGTAATGTACATTTTACAAACTTGTGGCAATTACGGTTTCGCCTCCTATAACCCGTTGACCAATTTTGACATTGATCACTGCAGAGGTTGGTAAGAGTAAATCTATGCGAGATCCAAATTTGATGAATCCGGCATCTGTTCCTTGTACGATCTTATCACCTTTTATGGCATAGTTTACAATTCTTCTAGCCAGGGCACCTGCAATTTGTCTATAACCAATTCTTCCAAACTTGGGGGTTTTGATCGCTACAGTTGTGCGTTCATTTAAGGTGCTAGATTTGGGGTGCCATGCGACTAAATACTTTCCAGGATGGTATTTTGAATACAAAACAGATCCACTTACGGGATATCTAGTGACATGCACATTAATAGGTGACATAAAGATGGAAACCTGAGTCATTTGCTCTTCAAAGAATTCATTTTCATAGACTTCTTCAATTACTACTATTTTTCCATCGCAGGGACTTATAATGGTATCTAAAGAGAGTGGGGTAGTTCTTTTAGGGTTTCTAAAAAACTGTAAAATGAGAAACAAAAAAACAGCAATAACAATTTGAATTCCTCTTTGTATCAACTCATTTTCAATATTGTATTGCGAATAAAAGAACACGCACAAGAAAATAACAGTTGAGGTGATTATAATGCTTTTTCCTTCTCTATGAAACATAATTCAAATTTTAATAAATCAGATACAAAAATAAATAGGAAATTGGTACAGAGAGAATAATACTGTCAATTCTATCAAAAAATCCTCCGTGTCCTGGTAACAATTGGCTGCTGTCTTTTTTATCCAAAAGTCTTTTGATTTTACTTTCTATTAGGTCTCCAGTATTGCCACTTATACAAATTAGAAAAGCGAGAGTCATCACTTGGAAGTAATCTATTTCGACCACATATCCTATGAACAATGCAAATAAAAGTGTGCATATTAAACCTCCTATATATCCTTCAAGTGTTTTCTTTGGTGAAATAGCCGGAAACACAATTTTTTTACCTATCCATTTGCCAATGAGATAAGAAAAACTATCGTTGGACCACTGAATAAGGAAAACAAAACTTAACATAATAGACCCCTCATACTTTTGGTTTTGAGCAATAAAAATTAAAAAACTCATTCCAATACTTATGTAGAAAAGAGATATTGAAGTCACTAGAGGTAAGGTGAACTTAAGAGTTTGTTGATTGCGAGAAAATAAGATAAGTAAAAGGAAAGTGAAAAAAGAAAAGAAAACTAAAATTAGACTTAAGGCAAAGTTTTCGTTATTTCTAAAGAAAAAACAGCTACCGAAGTATAAACTCAAGCAAAGAATTATGAGAATTGGAGTTTTCTCGCTCATGTGATGCAGCTCCAAAACTGCGGCTAGAGCAAGTATAAAAGCAATGAATATAAAAAGGTTAGGCACAAAAAAAAGGCTTGCAAATAGGCTAAATGCATAAATCAATCCGGTTCCAATTCTTTTGGGCAAAACTTTATTCAAACCTAAAAATCTTCTAAAAGTAACAAGTATAAATTTTTGGTTTTTGTGCCGTAGTTCATGAAATCCTGCTCGTTTTCTTTTGTGACAGTATTGTTTTTAAGAGATGTTATATTTGCCGGTAATGTATTATACTTTTGACGAATGTATTTTAGGGCTTCATTAAGTGATTTTAGAATTTGGCTTGTTCTTGCAAAAACAATAAAATTTTCCGGAAATCGAGAAGGTTGAAGCTGAAGAAGTTGATGTGAACAGACCAAAATTGTTCCATTCTCAGCAATTAGATTCTCGCACTGCGTAAAAAGTATTTCACTGTCTTGAGCGTGTTCGGTAAAAAATAATAAACTTTCAAATTGGACTTTTAGTGAAGGATCAACACATAGCAGTTGCTGGTGTTGCCATTGATTCTCCATTAAAATATGGGCTAGGCTAATATTAACTTCTTTAAGATTTTCGCAGTAAACAAATTTCCCTCCACTTTTTTTGAATTCAATGATAAATTTCTCGTCGATAGGTAAGTCCAGTGATGCGTTGTGTTCTCCTTTAGTCTCGTGAGTAGACTTGGGGATTTCTTTACCTCCGCTAAAAAGTTTATCCATTAAACTCATTGCATCAATCAGTAGGTTTTTCTATTGTGTTTTCTGGCTTATCATTATCCTTAGAGTTTTCGACAGTTACCTCTTCATTTGTTTCACTCTCGAAAGGTCGTTTGCCAAAAATCTTTTCCAAGTCATCCTTAAAAATAACTTCTTTTTCTAACAATCTATTGGCGAGTAAAATTAATTTGTCTTTGTGCACTTGTAAAATTTCAATGGCTCTTTTATATTGACCTTCTATAATTTTCGAAATTTCTGCATCGATAACCTGTGCCGTTTCTTCACTGTAAGGTTTAGAGAAATTAAAATCAGTCTGACCTGAACTATCAAAATAGGTCACATTACCAATTTTAGTATTCAAACCGTAAATCGTAACCATGGCTCGAGCTTGTTTAGTGACTTTTTCTAAATCGCTAAGTGCTCCAGTAGAAATATTGTCGAACATCACACGTTCAGCTGCTCTTCCACCCATTGTAGCGCACATCTCGTCTAGCATTTGTTCTGGTCTTACAATGAGTCGTTCTTCAGGAAGATACCAAGCGGCTCCTAAGGATTGGCCTCTTGGAACAATGGTAACTTTAACTAAAGGTGCGGCATATTGAAGCATCCAACTCACAGTAGCATGTCCTGCTTCGTGAAAGGCAATAGTCTTTTTCTCTTCCGGAGTAATGATTTTATTCTTTTTTTCTAAACCACCTACGATGCGATCAACAGCATCTAAAAAATCTTGTTTAGTAACTGCTTTTTTGTCTTTTCTAGCAGCAATAAGAGCAGCTTCATTACAGACATTAGCAATATCTGCTCCTGAAAACCCTGGGGTTTGTTTGGCTAGAAAATCGGTGTCTAAATCTTCATCTGTCTTTAGCGGCCTTAGATGGACTTCAAATATCGCTTTACGTTCATTGAGGTCAGGTAAATCCACATAAATCTGACGGTCGAATCGACCAGCGCGCATTAAAGCCTTGTCTAAAACATCAGCCCTGTTAGTAGCGGCAAGAACGATGACATTGGTGTTTGTTCCAAAGCCGTCCATTTCAGTTAATAGCTGATTTAAGGTGTTTTCACGTTCGTCATTTGAGCCTGTAATATTGTTTTTCCCCCTTGCTCTACCAATTGCATCAATCTCATCTATGAAAATAATTGCAGGCGATTTGTCTTTTGCCTGTTTAAAGAGGTCTCGGACTCTAGAAGCACCAACACCTACAAACATCTCTACGAAATCTGATCCCGAAAGCGAGAAAAAAGGAACCTTAGCTTCACCCGCAACGGCTTTTGCCAAAAGAGTCTTTCCAGTTCCTGGAGGTCCTACGAGTAAAGCACCCTTTGGAATTTTCCCCCCTAGAGAGGTATATTTATCTGGATTTTTTAAGAACTCAACAATTTCTTGCACCTCTTCTTTTGCCCCTTCAAGTCCAGCCACATCTTTAAAAGAAGTTCGTGTATCAGTATTTTCATCAAAAAGCTTCGCTTTTGATTTACCGATATTAAATATCTGACCGCCTCCACCAGCACCTCCACCGCCTGACATTCGACGCATGAGGTAAATCCAAATTCCTATTATTAATATAAAGGGAAGCAGGGATAAAATGAAATCCATGAAATAGTTGTTCTCCTTGTCGTAGTCGACAACTGTTTCAAGGTTGTATTCACTTTTTATGGTATTAATGCTGTTTTCAAAATTTTGAAGGTCTCCATAATCCAACACGTACTGAGGGTTTTCTCCTGGAGAGGGTAGAACAGGTTTTTGAGTCGTTTCGCTGTGTATTTCCTTCTCTTTAGCCTCTGGTGTTAGAAATACTTTTGCCTGTCTTGTGTTGGTGATTATTAATATTTTAGAAATGTCACCATTTCGCAAAAACTCTTGAAGCTCAGAGATTGTGGTTTTTTTAGAGGATTGTAACGAAGAGCCTCCGATGAAATTAAATCCAATAAAAAGGATAATTACAGCGTAGAATATCCATCCGTATCTATTCTGTTTTTTAGGTTTTTCAGTCATAATTAGAAATCAAACTTAACTTTTATAAATTGGTTACACTTGAGGGAATTACTGTAAGTTCTGCATCACCCCACAAACCTTCGATGTCATATTTTTCTCGTATTTGTTTTTGAAAAACATGAACTACAATGTCTGCGTAATCCATAAGTACCCATTCAGCGTTTTGAGTTCCTTCAACCTGCAATGGTTTTACACTTAGTTTTTTACTAACTCCTTTTTGAATGGAGGAAACTAAAGCGTTTACATGCGTGTTAGAAGTACCCGTGCAAATCACAAAAAAATCAAAAACCGTGTTTTCAATAGCTCTTAAATCTAAAAGGTTTACGTCTAAACCTTTTACATCTTCAATACTTTCAATAATTAAAGACAGCGTAGTCTCTGAATTATTATTTTTTTCTTGCATTCAAACAATTTATATTCATCACAAATTTAGAGCTTTTTATTGAGCCTAACTCAAGTTCCAATTTATCTTTAATTCTTATTTTCAATGAAGATAATCAAATGCCATACCACTTCAAGTACTAATGATGATCTGCGTGAATACGCTCTAGAAAATCATTCGGAAGAGACCGTAGCTCTATTAGCTTTTCACCAAAAAAACGGTAAAGGTCAACGTGGTCGTTTTTGGCATGCAGAAGAAAATAAAAGTTTGACTTTCAGTATGTTGTATAAAAGTATTGAAATTCCTTTTGCACAAATTTTTCAAATTCATGTCTGTGTAACCATTGCGCTGATTGATTTTTTAAATGAAATAACCAAACAAGAAATAAATTTTTATGTCAAATGGCCTAATGACATTATGGCAGAAAATAAAAAGTGTGCAGGTATTCTCATAGAAACCAAAAGTAGTGAACGAACAGTTATTGAAATGATCATAGGTGTAGGAGTAAATTTAAATAATACTGAATTTCCAAATCAATTAAAGCATGCGGTCTCTTTGAAACAAATCAGTGGTGAACAGTATTCCATTGAAGACAGTTTTAATTCCCTAATTGAGCGTATTGAAAAAAAAATAGGTACAATACCAATGCGTGATAACTGGAATGGGCTCTTTGAGAAATATCAGCAAAGTTTATTTAAACGAAAACAACAAATCAAGGTGACTTATAAGAATAAGGCATTAGAAGTCGAATTACAAGGTGTAGATGAATCTGGCCGCTTAGTATTAAAAGATAGGGAGCTAGGGATTATCCACGCTTCCTATGAAGAACTCAAATGGAATTACGATATCTCAAGATAGCTGAAGCTCTATACCTTTACTTAGGTCATTTACAAAGGCGGTTAAAGGGCTCTTTATCATCATCTCCATCATTGGGTTGAAATCACCTTCAAAAACCAACTTTACCTGAGTTTCTTCTTCCGAAACGGAATGGAGTAGGCCAGAAAGTGTAAACGGAAATTTATCGTTATCTGAGCTTAAGACAACAGTATTGCTGTCATTACCCTCGACTAACTTTAAAACGATTTCGGGCATTCCCTTAAGACCAAATTTAAAACGACTGTAATCAATAATTTCAAATACCTTGTTGGATTCTGGCATGATTAAACTATAGTTTTCAAGAGTACTTAAGAACTGATAAACTTCTGATTTAGCCTTTGCTAGATGAATAAGTTCGCCTTCAATTTTCATAAAGATAATTTTTATTTAGGGTTTCCAGTGGATAGGGTCAGATCTCCAACTGAGCAGAGAATCTAAAGTGTTTTCGCCGATGTAGTTAGATTTTGAAGCCATTTCAATCAGGTTGTTGTAATCACTCAAGGTGTGAACTTCAATATTTTCTTTCTCAAAGAGCGAAGAAGCGATATCGAAGTTGTAAGTAAAAATAGCGACCATTCCTTTAACTTGAACACCGTGATCTTTGAGCGCACTAATGGCCTGAAAACTACTTTTTCCAGTGGATATGAGGTCTTCAATTACGATGACACTCTGCCCAGGTTCAATATAACCTTCTATTTGATTTTTTCGTCCATGCTCTTTCGCTTTAGGTCTGATATACACAAAAGGCAGTCCCATGGCTTCTGCAACTAAAATTCCAAGACCTATGGCACCGGTAGCCACTCCGGCTATGGCGTCAGGTCTAGAAAATTGCTGTTCAATTTTTTTGCGCATGGCATCTCTTAAGTGATTCCTAACGTGAGGATAAGAAAGTGCAATTCTATTATCGCAATAAATCGGAGATTTGATACCTGAGGCCCATGTAAAAGGGTCTTCAATATTTAACTTAATTGCTTTAATTTGCATCAAGAATTCAGCAGTTTCTTGTGCTGTTTCTTTATCTAAAACCATGGTGCGAATGTACAAAGTTTTCGTTAATGAAAGACTTCTTCTACTGAGTAAAAAAAAAGTGAACACCTCTGAAAGACATGTTCACTTTTCTGAAAAGAAGGCCATTTTGAAACTTATTGAAGACTTGAACTCAGGCATTCTAAGTCAAGGAGTAATTCTCTTTGACCACAAAGAAGAACCATTGACAAAAATGAGAGAGTACTTCAAAATTGTACAAGCAGCTGGAGGAGTTGTGACTAATGAACACGACGAGCTTCTTTTTATTTTTCGAAATGGAAAATGGGATCTGCCAAAAGGCAAATTAGAAAAAAACGAAGGACCTCGTTTTGCGGCTGTTCGTGAAGTTCAAGAAGAGACAAGATTACCACAAGTCCGATGCGGAAAATTGTTGAACGCGACTTATCACATGTACAAAATAAAATCAAAGTATCACTTCAAAGTCACCTATTGGTATGAAATGACTACGGTTTTTAAAGGAAAATTAAAGGGACAAGAAGAAGAAGGTATCGATTTTGTACGATGGTTAAATGCTAATCAAACCAAAATAGCCTTGCGAAATACCTATAAAAACATTTATAAATTATTCACTTTAATACACGAACCCAAAGATTAAGGGATTTTATAAATAGGATATCTCATAAAGTCCTTTTCAAGATATTTTGAATTTCTGAATATGAAATTCAGTAAAGGATAACCTTTGAAATTAGGATTTAGCCTTTTGACACTGTCAACCTTTGCCTTCAGTATCAAATCTTCCTGCAATAAATCAAAAGCGAGATCTTCAAAAACATAGGGGGAAAAACCTTCTTTTCGTTGAAGAATAGCGTCGAAATAATTCCAATTAAAAAATGAATTAGGTGCTCGTGCTTCTAAACTTTCCATTACGTATCGAAGCGAATTTTGTCGGGTGTAAACAATGACGTCCCCTTTTTGAAAAATGATTTCTTCGGCTTTTGATCTTGTTTGGGTTTGATAGTGATAGTAATGACCCTCGTAAGGGTTTCTCGAGGTTTTGTAGTCTTGTATGTACTCTACTTGAACCTCAAAGACGGTGTCTTTTTCTATGGTCTCAAGGATTACCTGATTCCTTTTTAAATGATTTATAATTTTAGCGTACTTGCTTTTTATTACAAAAGCTTGGGGTATACGCACACTATCTTCAACTGCAAAACGATTGTAATAATTGATAACTGTATTTTCCGGACGATCTTGTAAATATTTTAATCTCTGATATTCTGCGAGTTTGCTCTCTTGGAATTCGGAGGCATAGCCTTTGAATAAAAATTGTTTTGATTTACTACTGTCAATGCGATGTGTCAGTGGATAATAAGTCTTAGTTTTCCAATAATTCGCATGTTTTAAACGGGTTGATTTCAAATTTTTACTGTTCTGGTCGACGTAATCGAGAATGGTTTTCAGAAAACTATACGTTTGTGATACACGCTGCGCATAGGGCTTTAACATATGCGTTTCGATCATTAAACCTGGTGTGTGAAAAAGAGCAGTATATCCCGTTGAATATCGCGAAGAATCGTAGAATTGGGAGAAACCTTCTTTTGGATTTCGATTAAAGACGTTTACATAAGGAGTGCTTTCAATACCTTGATCTTTTAAAAGGGTACTTATATCTTTTTTAAACTGATTTTGTAGCGCTCCGAGTGGTTTTCCCAATTTATCTTCTTGTGTGTAAAGATGTGTCAGGGTATATTGATAATCTGCTCCATTACTGACATGTGTATCGATAAAGAAGTCAGGATTGACAAGGTGAAACAACTGCTGAAAGCTCTTGGCGTTTTCTGTGTCGTTTTTAATAAAATCTCTATTGAGGTCATAATTCAGGGCATTACCTCGAAAACCATAGGCTTCAGGGCCGTTTTGGTTGACTCTGCTGCTGGTATTGCGATTTAAGGAACCTCCAATATTATAAATAGGAATAAGGGTTAAAACGGTATTTTTAGGCAACTTGATTTTTGAGTACACCAAATCTCGCATCAACATCATACTTGCATCAATTCCCTCAGGTTCTCCAGGATGAATTCCATTATTGATCAAAACAATAGATTTTGTAGCGCTTAATTTTTTGAAGTTGAATTCAGATTCAGGATTAAAGGTAACCAAATGCAAAGGCCAACCACTATCTGTGATTCCTATGTTTTGAATATTCAATTTGGAACTGCCACTGGCCAATTCTTTGTAAAAGGCAATACACTCCTCGTAGGTAGTTGTTTGATTTTGATTACCCAGTTCATAAGGGGTTAGAATTTCGTCTTTTGCTTCTTTAATTTGGTTGGTACAACCAAGTATGATAAAACTTATTAGCAAGAAGAATAATCCGTACTTTCTCAGTTCCATGATTTAATTTTTTCATTGATCTCTTGGGGTACAAGAGTACTTACTTCTCCATTATTTCTAAGAATATCTCTTACTATAGAGGAGCTGATATAAGATTTATCCGCGCTTGTGAGTAGAAATACGGTTTCGATATTCGCAATGGTTTTGTTGGTGTGTGCGATGGATTTTTCGAATTCAAAGTCTGCTGGATTTCGAAGTCCTCTAAGTATATAATGAGTACCTAATTCTTTGCAGAAATCAACTGTTAATCCGCGATAATGAACGATTTCAATACTGGCATTACCTTTGAAAACAGCGGTTAACATTTCGATACGCTGTTCAAGTGAAAAATGATAGTTTTTATTGGAATTGACTCCAACAGCAATATAAAGTTTATCAAAAAGTGCTGACCCTCGCTCAATGATATCCAAATGTCCAGAAGTCAAGGGATCAAATGATCCTGGGAAAATACCTTTTTTCATATGTTGAAAGTAGTAAAAATTTAGGGCTTAAGTGCTTGATCGATTGCAGACTCAAAAAATTCCTCTAAACTCAATCCGTGCGAAATAGCCTGTTGAGGTATAATGCTCTCAGCAGTTAATCCAGGGATAGTATTGATTTCCAAAAGAAATACACGATTATTTTTTACGATGTATTCACTTCTACAAAATCCCTTTAGTTTTAGTTTTTTGTAGATAAAAACACTGAGTTCGGCTAATTTTTGTCGGAGTGGTTCTTCAATCTTTGCAGGGGTAATTTCCTGTGCTTTACCCTGGTATTTGGCTTCGTAATCAAAAAACTCATTTTCGGTAACAATTTCAGTTATGGGTAAGGCGACAATTTCATCATTTAATGGACATACCCCTACCGAAAACTCACGTCCATCAATAAATGATTCTATTAAAATCTCATCATCGTAGTGAAAGGCATTTGTTATAGCCGCTTGTATTTGCGTTTTTTCTTTAACTTTTAAAACACCTAAGCTCGACCCAGCTTTATTCGCTTTGACAAAACAGGGTAGCCCTACTTTTTCTACAATCGCTGGGGTATCAATTTCATCTCCTTTGTTAAGACTATAACTAGGCGCAATATCAATAGATAGTGGAGCAAGTACTGCTAATAAGTCTCTTTTATTAAAAGTCAAGGCGGCTTGATAAAAATCACAACTAGTGTGTTTGACTCCAATTAAATCGAAGTAAGCTTGTAGCAATCCATCTTCTCCTGGACTACCGTGAATGGCATTAAAAACCACATCAAACTCAATGCTTTTTCCATTTAAAAGGAGACTAAAATTGGATTTGTCAATAAGGTGAATTTGCTGATTTTCGTCTTTGTAGTGCCAAGAATCGGTATCGACAATGATGGGATAGACATTGAATTTATCTTTGTTGAGATGATGGCTTACAACTCGGCCACTTGCCAAGGAAATTTCTTGTTCTCCTGAGTATCCGCCCATTACCACCGCAATGTTTTTTTTCATCCGCTCAAATTTTCATCAAAATAAGTAAAAATAAAGGGTTTTCTTATCTTTGAGAACTTAAAAATGTTTATGAAGTCCTTGTTGTCATTTCTCAAAAGCCGAATGTTTTTAATCCAAATAGGATTGGGATTCTTTTTCGTGTTCTTTGTCATTTGGATTACTTTGGGGTGGCTGAAGTTGTATACCAATCACGGTGACAGCATTCAAGTTCCAAATTTTGAGAAAATGTCTTTACAAGAACTCACTCAAAAAACCAAAGATTTAAAATTGCGATTCGAAGTAATGGATTCTGCGGCCTATAATCCCAATTTTCCTAAAAGAGCAGTGGTAGACCAAAACCCCAAACCGGGAAAACAGGTTAAAGAAAATCGCAAAATCTATGTTACCCTTAATCCTTCAGGCTATTCAAAGGTGAGTTTGCCTAACGTCATTCAAATTACTAGAAGGTCAGCGATTGCTAAATTATCTTCGGTAGGATTAAATGTGGTCGATGTAGAATACATTCCAGAAATTGGAAAAGAAATGGTATACCATGTCAAACAAAATGGGCGTAGAATTTCTCCGGGAACTTTAATTCAAAAAGCCTCTGATGTTATCCTTGTTTGTGGAAACGGTCAGCGTTAAGATGTATAGTTCATGAGTGGAATTGAAGTTAATCCGGAATTTAACGAATTGCACGAGCACTACCTATTCGAAGCTTCAAAAGGTCAAGAGCCGCTAAGAGTAGATAAATTTCTGATGAATTTTATTGAAAATGCAACTCGAAATAAAATACAACAGGCTGCTAAAAATGGCAATATTTGGGTTGATGGACATCCTGTAAAATCCAATTTCAAAGTCAAGTCAGGCCAAAAAGTTCAAGTGCTTTTTGAACACCCTCCACACGAATTTCTGCTTTTGGCAGAAGATATTCCGCTAGATGTTGTTTACGAAGACACCCATCTTATGGTAGTCAATAAAAAAGCTGGCATGGTAGTTCACCCAGGTCATGGAAATTATTCGGGTACTTTGGTAAATGCGGTTTTACATCACGTCAAAAAAGAATTACCCATGAATTCTTCTGATCGACCAGGTTTAGTGCATCGAATTGACAAAGATACCTCTGGACTTTTGGTTGTGGCCAAAACAGAATTAGCCATGACACATTTGGCTAAACAGTTTTTAGATAAGTCTATAGAACGTAAGTACATTGCTCTTGTTTGGGGAGATTTAAAAGAGGATTATGGAACCGTAGAAGGTCATATCGGACGAAGCTTAAAGAACCGACTTCAGATGGATGTTTATGAAGATGGAAGCATGGGTAAACACGCTGTAACTCATTTTAATAAAATAGAATCTCTTGGTTATTTAAGTTTGATTTCCTGTCGTTTAGAAACAGGTAGAACACATCAAATAAGAGCCCATATGAAGCATATTGGTCATCCGCTTTTTAACGATGAACGCTATGGAGGAAATCGCATTTTAAAAGGAACCTCATTTACCAAGTATAAACAGTTTGTAGAAAATACCTTTAAACTTTTAAACCGTCAGGCACTTCATGCTGAATCTCTTGGCTTTATTCATCCTAAAACACTTGAAAAAATGTACTTTAGAGTAGAACTCCCAGAGGATTTCAGTGCTTGTTTAGCCAAATGGAGAGAATATACACAAAATAGACCCTTATGAAAATGATCATTTCACCTGCTAAATCTTTAGATCTTGAAACTCCAGTTCCAGTATCAAATCACTCTGATTTAATGTTTGAAAAAGCTGTAAAAGAAGTTCATCAGCAATTGAAATCTTTGAAAACTTCAGAGCTCAAAAACAAAATGAAAATTTCAGACAAAATTGCTGCGCTAAATTGGGAGCGAAACCAGCAATTCAAATGGCCGATGACAAGTGGGTATTCTAGACAAGCCGTTTTCGCTTTTAACGGTGATGTTTATAAAGGCTTAGAAGCTTATTCACTTAAAGAAGAAGAAATTGCAAGAATGCAAGAGATGCTTTTTATACTTTCAGGTCTATACGGTATGCTTAAACCACTTGACTTGATTCAAGCTTATCGTCTTGAAATGGGAACGAGCATGAAGGTAGCAAAGGCAGCTAGTTTGGTTGCGTATTGGAAACCAATTTTGACCGAAAAACTCAACGATTTACTGGAAAACGAAGAAACGCTTGTGAACTTAGCCAGCAAAGAGTACAGTGCCGCCATTGATTTTAAAAGCATAAAAAATAAGATTGTGCATCCCGAGTTTAAGGACTTTAAAAATGGCAGTCTAAAGACAATCAGTTTTTTTGCCAAAAAGGCCAGAGGAATGATGTCTCGATATCTTATCGAGAATAATGCTAAAAATATTGAAGATATTTTAGGATTTTCTAAAGAAGGATATGTATATTCTGAGGAATATTCAAAAGATGAGCTACATCCGGTCTTTGTGCGTTGATGTTTGTTTCTTTGCTGCCAAATTAATTTTTTCCGTCATCAAATGATTCAAAAAGTACTCGTCGCGAATAGAGGTGAAATTGCTATTCGAATTTTCAGAGCATGTGTAGAGGTAGGTATTAAAACAGTTGGTATTTACACCTATGAAGACAGGTATTCACTTCACAGATACAAGGCAGACGAGAGCTATCAAATTGGGAAAGACGAAGATCCCTTAAAACCATATCTCGATATTGATGAAATTATCAGCGTCGCGATTGAATCTAAGGTGGATGCTATACATCCTGGATATGGATTTCTATCTGAAAACGCACAGTTTGCTGAAGCTTGTGAAAACGCAGGTATTATTTTCGTAGGTCCCAAGGTTTCTGTATTAAGGGCACTAGGTGATAAAATTACGGCCAAAGAAGTCGCCCTTCAAGAGCAAGTACCTATCATTAAATCAAGTGAGAGCGAATTGAGTAGCGTTGAAATCGCGTTAAGAGAAGCAGCAGAAATTGGTTACCCTATCATGTTAAAGGCGGCCTCTGGAGGTGGTGGTAGAGGAATGCGCGTGATTCGCTCAGATCAGGAATTGGAAAAAGCGTACATGGAAGCGAGACGAGAAGCCCAAAACGCTTTTGGAGATTCTACTGTTTTTCTAGAAAAATTCATCGAAAATCCAAAGCATATTGAAATACAAATTGTTGCCGATACGCATGGCAACATGGTTCATTTATACGAACGAGATTGTTCAGTTCAAAGACGTTATCAAAAAGTCATTGAATTTGCACCCTCGATATATCTCAAAGAAGAGACTAAAGAAGCACTTTACAATTACGCTCAAAAGATTTGTAAAGCAGTAGATTACAACAATATTGGAACGGTAGAATTTCTTGTCGACCAAGATGAAAGTATTTATTTCATTGAAGTAAATCCGAGAATCCAGGTCGAACACACTGTTACAGAGATGATCACTCATATTGATCTGGTAAAAACACAGCTCTTTATTGCAAGTGGATACAAGCTTTCTGACACACAAATAAATATTGGATCTCAAGAAGAAATAGGTTGCTATGGTTATGCTCTTCAGTGTAGAATTACAAGTGAAGATCCTGCCAATAACTTTAAACCAGATTACGGGGTGGTAACTACCTACAGATCTGCCTCTGGATTTGGAATTCGTCTCGATGCAGGTAGTATTTATCAAGGAGTACGTATTTCCCCTTTCTTTGACTCTATGTTAGTTAAAGTTTCGGCTCAAGCAAGAACACTTGAAGACGCGAGCAAAAGAATGTTGAGAGCCTTGCAGGAATTCAGAATACGAGGCATAAAAACTAATATTCCGTTTTTGCAAAAGTTACTGCAGCACCAAGCTTTTAGAGAAGGCAGTATAACGGTAAATTTTATTGAACACAATCCTTCCTTGTTTGATTTAGAAGAATCTGCGGATAGAGGGAATAAGTTGGTGCGATTTTTGGCAGAAACCATAGTGAATGGTAATCCGGATTTAGCCAATAAGAGCATTTCAAAAAATATTGAACTACCCAAAATCAGCATACCAGATACGCCAAATTTTGCTTATCCTCATGGGACAAAAGATTTGCTTAACGAAATCGGTCCAGATGAGTTCTCTAAATGGCTAAGGGCAGATCACAAAGTACATTATACAGATACCACCATGCGAGATGCTCATCAGAGTCTTTTGGCGACACGTATGAGAACTTTTGACATGATGGCAGTCGCTGAGTCTTATGCAAAACAAAATCCAGAAATCTTCTCCATGGAAATTTGGGGTGGAGCAACCTTTGATGTTTGTTTGAGATTTTTAAAAGAGAACCCATGGGAGCGTTTGGCCTTACTCAGAAAGGCTATGCCAAACGTCTTAACACAAATGTTGTTAAGAGGCTCAAACGCTGTAGGTTACAAGGCTTATGCAGACAATATTATCGCCAAATTTGTCGAGCAATCCTTTGAAACAGGTCTTGATGTCTTTAGAATTTTCGACTCCCTCAACTGGATGGAATCCATAGCACCCTGTATAGGACATGTGCGTAAATATACTGGGGGTATAGCCGAAGGAACAATTTGCTATACTGGCGACTTCAGAAATAGGGATCAAAAGAAATACACCTTAGACTATTACCTGCAAATGGCTAAGGACCTCGAGAATGCAGGAGCCCATATCATTGGATTAAAGGATATGGCCGGCCTATTAAAGCCAGATGCGGCTTACGAGCTTGTTCAGGCGCTCAGAGACACCGTAGTCTTGCCTATTCACTTACATACACACGACACTTCTTCAATCCAAACAGCTACTTATTTAAAAGCGATTGAAGCGGGGGTAGATATCGTAGATGTTGCTCTTGGAGGTTTATCAGGATTAACCTCTCAACCCAATTTCAATTCGGTGGTAGAAATGATGAGGTATCATCCGAGAGAGCGTCAAATGAATTCGGATTCTTTGGCAGAACATTCGAGATATTGGGAAACCATGAGGTCTTATTATTTCCCATTTGAATCTGGACTAAAATCGGGAACTGGTGAAGTCTATACGCATGAAATTCCAGGAGGGCAATATTCAAATTTAAAGGGTCAGGCCATTGCTCTAGGATTAGAGGATAAGTTTCCTGAGGTCACTAAAATGTATGCTGAGGTCAATAAGCTCTTTGGTGATATCATTAAAGTAACGCCGAGTTCTAAGGTAGTTGGAGACATGGCTCAATACCTAATCAGTAATGGAATCACAGCTGAGGAAGTCTTAACCAAAGGACAGAACATTGCTTTTCCAGATTCTGTCAAAAGCTTCTTTAGAGGTGATTTAGGACAACCTTTAGGTGGATTTGACCCTGATTTACAGAAGGTAATTTTGAAAAACGAAAAGCCTTATGCCGATCGTCCAAACGCTCATATTGCAGCCTTAGATACCGAGAAAGAGTTTAAGAAGTTTAAAAGAAAATTCTCAGCTGGTATGGGAAGGGCTTTGGAAATGACAGATTTCTTGTCTTACCAACTCTATCCAAAAGTTTTTGAAGACGCCTATCAGCACCATTTAAAATTTGGAAATGTCGTGGTTATTCCAACCAAAAATTTCTTCTTTGGAATGAAAATAGGGGAGGAAATTTTAGTGACGATCGAAAAAGGGAAAAACGTATTAGTCCAATTGCAGCTCGTGGGAAAACCAGATGAAAACGGAATGGTCGATTTATTCTTTAAAATCAACGGTCAGCTCTCACATATTAGAGTCAAAGACCAGTCGATTGTTACTGAAAGCGCACAAAATCAAAAAGCCGATGCAGACAATGAATGGCACGTAGGCTCTCCGTTACAAGGATTGCTCTCTAACATATTGGTAAAAAAAGGACAAACGATTAAAGCCAATACACCTTTGTTTGTGCTTGAAGCCATGAAAATGGAAACTACGGTAACCGCTCCAAAAGAGGGAACGATAAAAGAAATTGTTTTGAAGGCAGGTACCTTGGTTGAGTCTGACGATTTAATTATTGTTTTAGAGGAATAAACACTATAGATTTATTCGGTAAAGGGCTCAGTTAAGAGTCTATAATATGTACTGATACCGTAGGCCAATTGCTCTATTTTCAAATTCTCATTTGGACTGTGCTGATTGTTGTCGTGATTTACCATAGGTAAAATAAAAGCAGGAATATCCAAGGTGTTGATAAATGCTGCTATAGGAACAGTTCCGCCCATAATTCGAATTCGCACCACATCTTCGTTAAACTCAGATTCGAGCATGGATTTGATATGAAGTCCGAAAGGATGATTTAATTCTGTTCTAAAAGCGTCAGTTACCCCGCGTTCACCAATTTTTATCAATCGATTGTTTTGAAGTCGCTGTTCTTGGGAAGGGTCTTCTTCTATTATGGTGTAGCCCTGATTTTTGATATAATCTTTAACTAAAGCTTTGAGTCGATTACCGTCTGACTCCGGTACTAATCTAAGGTCTATTTCAGCTGTTGCTATATCTGGAACGATGGTTCTCACATTATTGCCTACCCAGCCCGATTGCAACCCTCTAATATTCAATGATGGATATTGCAGAGAGCCTTGATAAAACGAACCCACTAGGTCTGTTCGTCCAATCTGTAATTGATTTTTAATTTGCTGATCGTCATCAGGAACTTCTCTTAATATGGCTTCAGTTTCTTCGTCTATAGTGATGCCTTGATAATATCCGTCAATTAATACTCTTCCTTCTCTGTCTTTCATACCCGCTAGAAGTTGACTTAAATCTAAAGCAGGATTGGGTGCGTAATTGCCGTAATGACCACTGTGTTGAGGTAAAATAGGTCCGTATGTCGTCAAACTAAGTGTTGTTATACCTCGACAGCCATAAACTATTGTGGGCAGACCCGATCTGTGGCCTGGCCCATCCGCAATAATTAAATAATCAGCGGCTAATAATTCTTTGTTCTGTATCACAACTCCTTTGAGAGGTTTACTCCCTTTTTCTTCTTCTCCATCAAGAATGACCTTTATGTTAAATGGAACACTACGCTGATTTTCACGAATCAAATCAATAGCCTGCAGAAACATGACAATGGGTCCTTTGTCGTCTGAGGTAGATCTTCCAAATAATCTCCAGTCCATAGGCAGTTGATCTTGTTCATCTAGATCTTGCATGGTAGTGGACTTAAATTGCTCCTTAAAGGGTTTTTTAATCACCATTTGATAAGGATCAGGTTGATCCCACTTTGCGGGTTCAACAGATTGACCATCTAGGTGCATATAGAATAGAAGCGTTGGTTTATTTTCTACAAATGGGGTTGCTGCAAAGAACAAATCAAGATTTTCGCTCGGCAATTGTGCAGTATTAAATCCTCTTCGTTCAAAAGCCTTTCGAAGCCAAAATAGGTTATTGTCAATATCATCTTTGAACTGTGCGTCGTTTGGAAGTGCGACAAAAGATTTTAATTCTATAATGGCATTTCTAACCTTAGTGTGCAATTGGCTTTGAGCTAAATCTTGAGCATTCAGTTGTAAGCAAAAAAACAGTAAAAAGTGGAAGGAGTATTTTTTGATCATGATGATTCTTTTTTACAAACAGTCAAAACAAGATACGCTAATAACAAAATAAAAGGAAATCCATGCAGCACCAAATCAAACCAATCCATAGGCTTCATTCCCACGGCTCCACTTATTACCCATCGTATTTTCCCAAAGAGATGTGGCTCAGGACTATAAGG
Source organism: Flavobacteriaceae bacterium (assembly GCA_002691685.1). Classification (GTDB taxonomy): domain Bacteria; phylum Bacteroidota; class Bacteroidia; order Flavobacteriales; family Flavobacteriaceae; genus UBA3478. The sequence continues at coordinate 22,763 of NZIQ01000080.1, forward strand.
CGCAAGTCCTAAAGTTAAAACCAAGAGGATAATCATTCGAAGCTGTTGTTTTTTCATGAGTTTAATTTTTCAACAAAGGTTGAAATTTGGTTTATCCCTTTATTTTCGACGTGCTTGATAAAGGCAGATCCAATAATTGCTCCTTGGCTATATGCTGTAGCCTGATCAAAACTGTTTTTGTCACTAATCCCAAAACCTACAAGGGTGGGATTTTTGAGTTTCATTTCTGCAATTCTTTTGAAATATTCTTGGTTTTCTATGCTAAAACCTGCTTTCGCTCCAGTAGTAGAAGATGAGCTGACCATATAAATAAAGGAGTTACTCATTTCATCAATTCCTCGAATGCGTTCTTCTGGGGTCTGAGGTGTTATTAAATAAATAAGATCCAAACCGTGGCGATTGAAGATTTCTTTATAATGCAACTGGTATTCACGAAGCGGTAAGTCTGGAAGAATAAGAGCATCAATTCCTATTTCCTCGCATTTCTGACAAAAAGATTCAACTCCGTATTGCATCACAGGATTGAAATATCCCATAATAATGAGGGGAGTTTTGACCTTTTGTCTAATGTTAGACAACTGTTCAAATAATAATTCGGTAGTCATACCATTGTGTAGCGCCTTAGTTGAGCTCTCTTGAATAGTTGGTCCATCTGCTAAGGGATCCGAAAATGGAAGTCCAATTTCGATCAGATCTACTCCAGCTTTTTCTAAATTTTCAATGATTTCAACAGTGTCGTTTAATTTTGGAAATCCTGCTGTGAAATAAATGGATACCAATTTCTTATCTGTATCGAACAGCTCAATGATTCTTTTGCTCATAATTCGAAGTAGTCTATATAGGTTTGTAAATCTTTATCTCCGCGACCAGAACAATTAAAAATGATAATATCATCTGCCTTGAAGGTTTCATGTTCAAGAACGGCAAATGCATGTGCTGTTTCTATGGCTGGAATGATTCCCTCTAATATAGAGAGTCGTTTTCCAGCAGCCATGGCTTCAGCATCTGTAATAGAAACAAATTTAGCGCGTTTACTGCTGTAAAGATGAGCGTGCATAGGTCCAATTCCTGGATAATCTAGTCCAGCAGAGATGGAATGTGGTTCTGTTATTTGTCCATCATTAGTTTGCATTAAAAGCGTTTTGCTTCCGTGTATAATCCCAACTTTCCCCAAGGCTGAGGTAGCTGCACTCTCACCGCTATGTACTCCTTTACCAGCTGCTTCTACCGCTATTATATTTACATCTTCTCGATCGAGGTAATGATAAAATTGCCCTGCTGCATTACTTCCTCCGCCTACACAGGCAATTACATGGGTAGGATTCTCTGTTCCTTCTTTTTCAAGGAGTTGTTTCTTGGTCTCTTCGGAGATGACTGATTGAAATCGGGCAACCATATCGGGGTAGGGATGCGGCCCTACTACTGAACCAATAATATAATGTGTGTCAACTGGGTTGTTAATCCAATCACGAATAGCTTCGTTCGTAGCATCTTTCAGCGTTTTACTACCTGAAGTTGCAGCTCTAACGGTTGCTCCCAAAAGTTTCATGCGTGCTACGTTTGGTGCTTGTCTTGAAATATCAATTTCACCCATATAAATGACACATTCAATTCCCATAAGAGCACATACAGTAGCAGTAGCTACACCGTGCTGCCCTGCACCTGTTTCGGCGATGATTCTTTTCTTGCCAAGTGCTTTTGCCATTAAGATTTGTCCAATGGTGTTGTTGACCTTATGCGCTCCGGTGTGACATAAATCTTCTCGTTTCAAATATATTTTGGTGCCATAAGTTGCGGATAATCTTTTAGCGTAATACAAAGGAGTAGGTCTTCCGACGTAGTCTTTAAGCAAATGTTTAAATTCTTTTTGAAAAGAATTGCGCTCCATTATTTCGAGATAATGAACTCTTAATTCTTCGGTGTTTGGATATAGCATCTCCGGAATAAATGCACCTCCGAATGCTCCGTAATATCCATTTTCATCTGCGAGGTATTTCGACATAATTTAAGGGATTAATTGTTCTATAAATTGTTTCAATTGAGTTGTGTTTTTTGTACCCGGTTCTTCTTCGAATTTACTATTTACATCTATGGCGCTACAATATTTTGATTGTGCTGAATCCAAAAATTCTTCGAGTGCATTAAGAGAGGACATTCCTATTCCACCACTTAGAAAAAAAGGATGTTTACAGGAATAGGATCTCAAAATACTCCAATCAAATTGTGTTCCATTACCACCTGGAAGTTTTCCCTTAGTGTCAAACAAGAAATAATCACAAAGGGACTCGTAGGCTTTTAACCCTTCAAAATCAAATTCCTGGTCTAGAGCAAATGCTTTTATAAGGCCAACGCGTTTAGGAATTCTTGCTTGAAGTGCTATGAGATAATCGGTTGATTCACGACCGTGTAATTGAAGATAATCCAGCTCATAGTTTAATGCGGTTTGATAAATGAAGTCTAGATTAGCATCTACGAAAACCCCCACTTTTTTAATGTTGTGATCTAATTCTGCAATAAAAGGCAAATCGTAAAAGCGGCTTGAAGATTCCCAAAAAACAAAGCCTAAATAGTCTGGCTTAAGTGCAGCGACTTGCTGCACATTATTTCTCATACCGCATATTTTCACCTCGACTTGTCTCATTAGCTTTGTTCAATAAGTTGCTTTAGAGCAATACCAGGAGCGTTATTTTTCATTAGCATTTCCCCTATTAAGAAACCATTATAGCCTGCCTTTTTTAGGTTTATAATCGATTGAGTGTCGTTCAGTCCACTCTCTGAAATTTTCACTTTATGAGGATCTAAAGCCTTAGCGATATCAAATGAAGTGTTGAGATCCACTTCAAATGTCTTCAAGTTTCTATTGTTTACTCCGACTACATTAATCTCCTCGATGTAGGAAGCTTCTAATTCTTCCAAACTGTGGACTTCAAGTAGTACCTCTAAATTTAATTTGTGTGCAAAAGCAGTGAATTCTTGAATTTGGACTTTGTCTAAAATACTGGCGATAAGCAGAATGAAGTCTGCGCCAAACGCCTTGGCTTCGGTTATTTGATAAGGGTCGATGACAAAGTCTTTTCGGAGCAGGGGAATAGAGGCAATACTTTTAGCCAAGAATAAATCTTCTAAAGAACCTCCAAAATAATTGGTGTCAGTCAAAACTGAAATCGCTGTCGCTCCATTTGCTTGATATGCACTAATGACATCTAGCAATTGATGCGATTGATTAATGACTGCTTTTGAAGGAGACCTTCTTTTGTGCTCTGCAATAATTCCAGAGGAGGATTTTTTAAGTGCTTTTGAAATACTTAAAGTCGACCTGTTAAATAGAGGTGATTGTTCTAAAAATGAACTACTAAACAGGCCTTTTTTAGCCTGTATTTCCGCTTTTTTCGTCTTTGTAATCCGTTCTAAAATATTCATAATTCAGCACTTAGAGCTTGTAATTTATTAAGTGTTTTCAATGCTTTTTCTTCCATAAGAGATTGCTCTGCCTTTTCATAAGCCGCATTTAACGAACAGTGTTCAACAGCAGCAATAGCAACGGCAGCGTTAGCACAAACAACTTGGTTTTGAGCCTGACTCCCATTTCCGTTGAGAATAGCAGTGAAAATTTCAGCAGAATCTTCTACGGTTTCACCTCCTATTATCGCAGTCGCTTCAACGTTATCTAATCCAAATGTTGATGGGTGGATGATCGATTCACTTTGAGGCGTAATGATTTTCGAGCCTCCTGTCAATGAAATTTCGTCATAACCGTCCAAAGCGTGCACAATGGCGTAAGATTTATCAGTGTTTTGATAGAGATAACCGTATTTTCGAGCCAGTTCTAAACTGAAAACCCCAACCATTTGATTTTTAGGAAAAGCGGGATTTACCATTGGTCCGAGCATATTAAAAAAAGTTTTTACTCCTAGGTCTTTTCGTATTGGGGCTACATTTTTCATCGCAGGATGAAATAATGGAGCGTGTAAAACACAGATTCCAGCCTCATCGACACATTTTTTTAAAAAGTCACCGTCGTTGCTAAAAGCAACACCTAAAGATTCAAGGACATTGCTACTTCCGCATTTTGAACTTACTCCATAATTACCGTGTTTACTCACTTGAACTCCAGCTCCAGCTGTTACAAAAGAGGCCAGAGTTGAAATGTTAAATGTGTCTTTTCCGTCTCCTCCAGTACCACATAAATCAATAAGGTTGTAATCTTCCAAGGGAACAGTAACGCATAGTTCTAGCAGCGCATCTCTAAATCCTTCAAGTTCTTGCACATCAATACTACGCATCATATATACAGTCATAAAGGCAGCAACTTGATGAGAATTATAAGTACCAGAGGCAATATTGATTAATATCGATCTGGCTTGTTCCTTAGTCAAGGACTCGTGATTAATAAGTTGATTTAATACTTTTTTCATAATGATAACCAGTTAGATAGCATTTTTTTACCCGTCGGAGTGAGGACAGATTCCGGATGAAATTGCACCCCAACAATATTTAAGCTTTGATGACGAAAGGCCATTACATAATTTAAGTCATCCACCGCCGTGATTTCTAATTCAGGAATAGAACCGGGGTCTACCACCCATGAGTGATACCTTCCCACTTGAATGCGGTCTTCTAAGCCCTGAAAAATACCTTCCTTTTCTTTGACTGAGATGGATGATGCAATGCCGTGATACACCTCAGTTAAATTGATGAGTTGACCTCCAAAAACTTCTGCAATGGCCTGATGACCCAAACAAACACCCATAATGGATTTTGATGTTTTGTAATGCGCAATGACTTCTTTGAGCAAGCCTGCCTCTTCAGGTATACCAGGTCCAGGAGAAAGTAGAATTTTATCAAACTCTTCTAGATCTTCAATTTTAAATTTGTCGTTTCGAAAAACAGTAACCTCGCAGTTCAACTCGTTGAGATAATGGACTAAGTTGTAAGCGAAACTATCGTAATTGTCAATAAGAACTACTTTGGTCTTCATGCCCTGCTTATAAATTTTCTGCGATTTCTAAAGCCTTGTTGAGTGCCCCTAATTTATTATATGTTTCTTGAAGTTCTGAGCGAGAATCTGAAGCAGCCACAATTCCCGCTCCAGCTTGGTAATGCAATTTTTGTTGATGACTCAAAAAAGTACGAATCATAATGGCATGGTTAAAATTACCTTTGAAATCCATAAATCCAATTGCACCACCGTAATAGCCTCGAGGCATAGATTCATATTTATTAATCAATGTCATAGCCATGTGCTTTGGAGCGCCGCTAAGCGTTCCGGCTGGAAAAGTATCTGCGACTATCTTTAAACTCGACGTCCCCGATTTAATTTTGCCTATGACCTTTGAAACCAAATGAATGACATGCGAAAAATACTGAACCTCTCTATAGGTTTTAACTTCTACAGCATGTCCGTTTCGACTTAAATCATTTCTAGCCAGATCAACAAGCATCACATGCTCAGCGTTTTCTTTTTCATCCTCGGCCAATTCTCTAGCTAGTACTGCATCTTTCTCATCATTACCAGTTCTTTTATAGGTGCCTGCTATTGGGTGAATTTCAGCTTGATCATCCTTTATTATTATCTGAGCTTCTGGTGAAGAACCAAAAATTTTAAAATTACCGTAGTCAAAATAAAACAAGTACGGCGAGGGATTAATTGATCTCAGTGCCCTGTATACATTGAATTCGTCACCTCTAAATTGTTGTGAAAATCTTCGCGAGAGAACCAATTGAAAAACATCTCCTCTTTTGCAGTGTTCTTTGGCTTTATCAACTAGCACCTTAAATTCTTCATCTGAAGTAGTAGTTGAGTTATGACCAACATTATGATACTTATATTGGCCTTGAATACCTGAGTTTATAATTTGTTCAATCTCATCCAACCGATTCTCTTCTTTAAGATCATGAGAAAAAAGATAGGTTTCATTTTTGAAGTGATCAATCGCGATGATATACCTGTAGGCTGCGTAGTAAACATCTGGTATTTCTGAATGGTTTACATCGATGTCAATGTCTTCAAAATACCGAACCGCATCGTAATTCATGTATCCAAATAGACCGTTATAAATAAATTTAAAGTCTAAATTATCAGATTCAAACTGTGCTTTGAATTCATCTAAATTTATCAGGACATCGCTTCGATTCAAAATAGGTTTAGAAATTATCTCACCCTCAGGATAGTTGATTTTAATTTCTTCGTTGTTCACACTGAACTGTGCAATTGGATCAAAGCAGATGTATGAAAAACTATTATCATTGGCATGGTAATCGCTACTTTCTAAAAGTATAGCATTGTGGAACTTATCTCTTAGTCTCAAATAAATACTAACAGGGGTAAGAGTGTCTGATATGATTTTCTTATAGTTGGTCTTTAA
>NZIQ01000081.1 GCA_002691685.1 Flavobacteriaceae bacterium
CATCCTTCAATAATTATTTTCAACACAATCTTGGGTTGGTTGTAAAAACAAAGAAAAAAGATCAAGACAACGACGGTGTGCCTGACACAGAAGACGAATGTCCTGAGATTCCTGGCAAAGCAGAATTGAATGGTTGTCCTGATACCGATAATGACGGTGTCGCTGATGCAGAAGACAAGTGTCCAACTATTGCTGGAGCTAAAGAACTTAATGGTTGTCCTGATGCAGATGATGACGGTGTTGCAGACCCTGAAGACAAATGTCCGTCGAAGCCAGGCAACAAATCCGCACAAGGATGCCCTGATGCTGATAAAGATGGAATACAAGACGAGAAAGACCAATGCCCGTATAAACCAGGGCCTGAATCTAATAGCGGTTGCCCTCTAACAGACAGTGACAACGATGGAGTCTTCGACAACGTAGACAATTGCCCGAATGAAACTGGTTCAGCAGAAAACAGCGGATGCCCAGAGTTTGAAGCAGCAGACGCAGCAGCGATGAAATCTTTTACCAATGGGTTAAACTTCATCGTAGACACCCTTGAACTTTACCCAGAATCACAAGAACTATTAGTTCAAATTGCTGCGAAAATCAAAACATATACCTCAACAGTATTTGTCATTGAAGCGCATACTGATAGTAGAGGAACTTATGAAGAAAATCAAAAATTATCTGATCGCAGAGCAGATGCAATTGTCAAAAAATTAATGCAACTTGGCGTTCCTGCACAAAACTTGATTGCTAAAGGAATGGGTGAACGCTATCCAATTGCGACCAATATGTACATGGATGGTAGACGACAAAATAGAAGAGTGGAAATCAAACCACTCTACGATTAATACTTCTGACTCCATTGAGAATTAATGTTTAATTTAAAGCACTCTTTAATCTAGAGCGCTTTTTTTATGTCCAACTTTCAACGTACTTTAATTAACGAAATTCACAACCATTACGATGGTTTTCAGGGCTTTACCTTTATATTGCCCAGTCGAAGAAGTATACGCTGGTTCGAAAGAGAAGTAGCGCAATTTTATCAAAAACCCATCTTTAGTATTAGCGCAAAAACCATAGATGAGTTGTTTTTGGAAATAAGCGGATATCAAAAATTAGATCATTTTGAAGCCAGTAGTATTATCTATCAAAAATTAAAAGAAAACAACGATTACAAAGAAACGTTTTCTAACTTCTACGCCTGGTCAAAATCTGCGCTGCAAGACTTTAATGAAATAGATTTATACACCTCTGAGGCCAATTTTTTATTCGAGCAACTTTTAGATCTCAATGCAATTAACCTAAGGTTTTCTGAAGGAGAGCGCAGTGAGTTTATCAAATCTCATCAGAAATTTCTCGAGCAACTTCAAAAAATTTATGGCGATCTCAAGGAATTTATGCATCGTGAAAAAAAGGCTTATCAAGGTCACTATTACAGGGAAGCCTTTAAAAAATTAAAACCCTACCTCAAGAATGACAATAATCGTTTTGTGTTTGCTGGATTCAACGCCTTTAGCACTATAGAAAAGGATATGGTAAAGATTATTGTCAACAGACAAGACAATTTTATCTTTTGGGATATTAATGATGTATTGCTAAAGGATTCTTTGCATGACGCCTCTTTCTTTATTAGACAATATATCCAAGAATGGGAGTTTCTCAAGCAAAAGAAAATAACTCCTACCTTCAAAACACACAAAACAACAGAACAAATCGTGCTCTGGGGGGCTGCCAAAAACCAAGGTCAAAGTCAATTGATAGCTTCCCTTTTAAGAAATCCAGCTCATGTGACGAATAAAGCTTTAGTGTTGTCAGATGAAAAATTACTGGATTATCTCGTTCACTCCATAGACTTCGGGTCGCTTTCAGGTGTAAACGTTACCTTGGGACAACCTCTAAGTCTTGAGTTATTTGTTGAGCTATGTGTAAATTATTTGCACTTGATCAGAAAAACCAAGGATGATTCAAAATATGCATTACATTTAATTCTGCCCCTGATTAGACATCCTCTAATCGATGAGCATTTTGAGCTCAAACCTCTTTTAGATTTTGCCATTAGCAGACAATATCCTTACCTCACTTTTGAGGAAATAACTAGCTTTTCTAAAAGTTTTGGGGAGCTAATTGCCATTTCTGTTACAGCAAGTACAGCAGTAAAAAACCTGTTCGCTTTATGCTCACGCCTACCCTCTCCCCAAAAGGAGTTATTTGAAGATGTTTTTCAGCAACTAAATGACCTTATTCAAAACCACGCCTTTTTAGAATCAGACCTTGACGCTCTTGCTATCTTAATCAAAGAAGTTATTTTAATCAAAAAGATCGATTTTATCTCTAACCCTTTTGAAGACTTTCAGATCATGGGAATATTAGAGAGTCGAAACTTGCATTTTGAAGAGGTGTTAATCAGTAGTTTAAACGAAGGCTTTTTACCCAAAGGAAAAACAGCCTCTGGTTTTATCAATTTCGAAGTCAAAAAACAATTTGGTCTTCCTACCTTCAAAGAAAAAGATGCTATTTTCACTTATCATTTCTACCGTTTAATTAACTGCGCGAAAAAAGTGCATCTAATATTTAACACTGAACCAGAAGTTCTAGAGGGAGGTGAGCCGAGTCGATTTATATACCAACTAAAAAACGACCCTCATTACAAGCACCTTATCAAAGAAGAGGCCTCCTTTCTAAAGCTCGGCAATGTAAATACCAAACATTTTGAAATTCAAAAAACACCTTCGATTATCAATCAAATCAAAGCGCATTTCAAGAAAGGTATTTCTCCTTCTGCCTTAAGCACATACATCAAAGATCCTCTTTCCTATTATAAAAGGTATCTACTCGCTGTAAATGAAACAGAAAAAATAGAAGACCATATTCCAGCAAATTTATTTGGCACATTATTACACCTTGCGATTGAAATAGCTTATCAGCCCATGTTAAACAGCACCTTAACGCCTAATAATCTAACTAAGTCCAAAAAAGAATTGACACAATACTTAGATGAGGCTTGTCAGAAAGAGGCAAAAGGATTCGAGTTTACAAAAGGTAAAGGAATACTCGTTCGAAATGTCTTACTCAAATACTTGACTCAACTCGTTGATCTGGATAAAAGTCGTGTCGAAAATGAAGAGCCTATACTTCTTGGGTTAGAAGAAAAGTTAATTGTAGCACTAAACTCTAAGCAGAAAGACACAGTGATACATCTTAAGGGAACAATTGACCGAGTAGAGCAAAATTCAGAGATCGTTCAAATTATCGATTACAAAACCGGAGCGACGACTCAAACTGAACTCAATTTAGATGAAGATTTTGCAGCGCAATTAACCCTTCCGAACAAGCAAAAAGCTTTTCAGTTACTTATGTATGCCTATATATATCACAAGGAATCAGCTTGTAAACTTCCCATGAAAGCCCAAATTATTAGTTCTAGAAATGATGAGTTTCTTCCTTTGAGAATAAAAATTGGATATAGATCTTACCGTACAGAAATTAATGCCGCTGATTTTGAAGCGCTCGAGAAAGCTATTCATCAAATTACAGGTGAAATGTTAAACAAACAGCATCCCTTTGTTCAAAACACTGAGTATGAATACTAAAAGTAGATAAAAACTTTACTTATTTTTCGTATTTATTACTAATTTGTTTACACTAACAATTCTAATTATGAAACCATATCTTTTTCTATTGGCTTTTTGTTTTTTGAGCCTTCAAACTGCAGAAGTCAATGCCCAACGAAAAAAAAACAAGAAACAAACTGAAGTCTCATTTTCTGAAAACTATTACAATGCAATGAAGTGGAGGCTTGTTGGACCTTTCCGTGGAGGCCGAGCTGGTACAGTAACTGGAGTGCTCAATAATCCGAATGTATATTATATGGGTACAGCCGGTGGAGGGGTCTGGAAAACAAAGGATGCTGGAAATACTTGGTTTTGCATCTCAGACGGATATTTTGGAGGATCCATTGGAGCGGTAGCCGTATCAGAGTCAGACCCCAATATCATCTATGTTGGAGAAGGAGAACAGACCTTAAGAGGTAATGTGTCCTCTGGAAAAGGCTTGTGGAAAAGTTTAGACGCGGGAAAAACATGGAATTTTATTGGATTAAAAGATTCTGAACATATTTCGAGAATTCGAATTCACCCCAAAAACCCAGATTTAATTTACGTAGCCGCAATTGGAAACTTGTGGAAGCCCAATGAAACAAGAGGTGTTTATCGCTCCAAAGATGGCGGAGAAAACTGGGAAAAAATACTTTACCAAAGCGATAAAGCAGGTGCAGGAGATTTAGTGTTAGACCCTAATAATTCGAGAATAATATATGCCGCAACTTGGGAGATGAAGCGAAATGGTTATCGCATGGATAGTGGTGGCCCTGATAGCAAGCTCTATAAAAGTTTTGATGGAGGTGATACATGGACTGATATCTCGACTCGTTCTGGTCTTCCCAGCGGACCTTGGGGGATTGTGGGAGTTACAGTCTCTCCCGTTGACTCCAATCGCGTATGGGCAATTATTGAAGCTGCAAATGGAGGTGTTTTTAGATCAGACGATGCCGGACAAAGCTGGCAAAAAGTAAATGAAAATAGAGCCTTACGTCAAAGAGCTTGGTATTACAGCAGAATTTATGCAGACACTCAAAACAAGGACAAAGTATATGTTATGAATGTGAGTTATGGCGTTTCTACTGACGGAGGCAAGACCTTCACTCTTAAAAATGCCCCTCATGGTGATCACCACGACCTGTGGATAGATCCAAGCAACAATAATCGTTTAGCTATTGCCGATGATGGAGGTGCGCAAATCTCAAATGATGGAGGAAACAATTGGACCACCTATCACAACCAACCTACTGCACAGTTTTACAGAGTAACCACAGACAACGCTTTTCCGTATCGTATATATGGCGCACAGCAAGACAATAGTACCATTAGAATAGCTCATAGAACATCGGGCTCGAACATTGGAGAGAGTCACTGGGAATCAACTGCTGGAGGCGAGAGTGCTCATTTAGCACCTGATCCAAAGAACAATGAAATCGTCTATGGCGGAACATACAAAGGTTACATGATGCGAAAGGATCACAGCACTGATCAAACTCGTTCAGTCAATGTTTGGCCAGACAATCCTGCAGGGTCTGGAGCGGAAGTTATGAAGTATCGCTTCAACTGGAATTTTCCTGTAAAATTCAGCATTCACGATTCTAACAAATTATACGCTGGCTCGAACTATTTACATCAAACCACCAATGGGGGACAAACTTGGAAAACAATTTCACCGGACCTTACAAGAGCTATTCCTGAGACCATAAAATCATCAGGAGGGCCTATTACTCAAGACAATACAGGTGCTGAATTTTACTCGAATCTTTTTGCCATTAATGAATCCCCCGTTGAAGAAGGTGTCATTTGGGTCGGAAGTGATGATGGTTTAATTCATGTGAGTAAAAACAATGGAGAATCATGGGAGGATGTCACTCCCCCAGCATCAATGAGTCCAAAATTAAATATGATCAACTGCATTGATCCCAGTCCATTTCAAAAAGGTACAGCTTACGTTGCAGCTACCTCATATAAGTTCGGTGACTACACCCCTTATTTGTATAAAACAACAGATTACGGCAAAACCTGGGAAACCATAACCTCAGGTATCCCTTCAAATCATTACACCAGAGCTGTGCGTTCCGACCTAAATCGCGAAGGGTTGCTTTACGCTGGAACCGAATGGGGCATGTATGTTTCTTTTGACGACGGAAAAAGTTGGAATTCATTTCAATTAAATCTTCCTATAACTTCTATTCGCGACCTTCACGTTCGAGACAATGATTTAATTGCTGCCACACATGGTCGTAGCTTTTGGATGATTGACGATCTCACTCCTCTTCATCAATTGAGTAAAGATTTAGAAAGTGCCTCTTTTCATCTCTATAAGCCAGATGAAGCCTATCGGATGCAACAATCAGGCGGCTGGGGACGAACTAATTATAAATTGGTTGGAGAAAATCATCCCAACGGTGCCATTTTAAATTACTTCATCAAAGAACTCAAAGATGAAGATAAGGTCAGCGTTGAAATTAGAGAAAAAGGAGGTGCGCTTATTCAACGCTTTTCAAATAAGGCCAAGTCAAATCGCTTAAATCCTAATGCCGATATTCCCTTAAAGGTTCAAACAGGTTCAAACAGATTGATTTGGAATATGAGGTATCCTGGTTTTCAGGCATTTGAAGGAATGGTCTTTTACTCTTCTCCCAATGTAGGACCCAAGGCTGTCCCAGGGGAGTACACCATCCATTTAAACTACAATGATGAAGTTATTAGACAACCCTTACAAATCGTCAAGGATCCTAGATTGACCAATACTGATAATGATTACAAGGCTCAATTCGATTTCTTAAAAAGCGTTAGAGATGAAGTAAGCCGTGCAAACAATGCTATAATTGAGATTCGTCGGGTTCAAAAAGACTTGAGCTACCTCAAACAAAAAGAGGAAATTAGTGCAGATCTCTTAGCCTACATCAACACATTCGAAAAAGAATTAAGTCGTATTGAAAACAATATTCATATGACCAAAAATCAAAGTAGACAAGATCCTTTGAATTACGGAATTCGCATTAACAATCGCATCGCTTTTTTACTTGCCGATTCTCAGCGAGGAGATTATCCCCCAACTGATCAAGCGCAGGCCTTTTTCAAAGAGGTTTCTGCAGAACTTCAGACGGAACTCACAGCGCTTGACGAACTTATGAGCGAGGCTGTAGCTAGACTCAATGGTATGGTTTCAGCAGCTCAAATTGAAATGATTTCATCAAAAAATCCATAATTATGAAAAAGAATATTCTCGGACTTCTTTTAGCAGGTATTATTCCTTTCACTACTGCTCAAGATCGTATAACCGGTGAATTGTTTGCCACGCGATCAGAAGTTCTCGCCCAAAACGGAATGGTAGCCACAAGTCACCCTTTGGCCACTCAAATTGGGTTAGACATTTTAAAAAGTGGCGGAAATGCTATTGATGCAGCCATTGCGGCCAATGCTGCATTAGGGCTTATGGAGCCTACTGGCTGCGGAATCGGCGGAGACCTTTTTGCTATAATCTGGGATTCAAAATCACAAAAATTGCAAGGATTAAATGCCAGTGGACGTTCTCCTTCAAAACTTTCTTTAGACTATTTCAAAGAAAATGGAATGACCAAAATCCCCTCTCACGGACCTCTACCCGTAAGTGTTCCAGGTGCTGTAGACGGTTGGTTTGAACTGCATTCAAAATTTGGATCAAAACCAATGACTGAAATCCTAGCTCCAGCAATTGCATATGCCGAAAATGGATTCCCTCTTACTGAGCTTATCGCCTGGTATCTAAATCGTACAGTGCCCTTTTTTCAATCCAAAGGATTTCCGAATATCAAAGAAACCTATATTGATCAAAACGGAGGAAAACTACCCAAAGAAGGGGAAATCTACAAAAACCCATATCTGGCAAATACCTACAGATTAATAGCAGAAAAAGGAAAAGATGCCTTTTACAAAGGAAAAATCGCAAAGACTATTGATACTTTTTTTAAAGAACAAGGAGGGTTTCTCTCCAAAAAAGATATGGCCAATCACAAATCTGAATGGGTAGAACCAGTTTCAGTTAATTACAGAGGATATGACGTTTGGGAATTACCTCCAAATGGTCAAGGAATGGCTGCGCTTCAAATGTTACAAATCTTAGACGGGTTTGACTTTTCAAACATCCCTTTTGCAAGTGCTGAACACTTGCACCTTTTTACTGAAGCCAAGAAATTAGCCTTTGAAGATAGAGCCAAGTACTACGCAGATATGGATTTTTTTGATGTTCCAGTCGAGGAATTATTAGCTCCAGCATACGCTGAGAAACGCAGAACTCAAATTGGAGAACGTGCAGCAACTTATGACGCTGGTCAAATCTCTGCAGGAGAAACCATTTATATGACAGTTGCCGACAAATCAGGAACTATGATTTCCTTAATTCAAAGTAATTATAGAGGTATGGGTTCGGGAATGGCTCCACCAGAACTTGGGTTTATGTTACAAGATCGAGGAGAACTATTCAGTCTACAACCTAATCAGGCCAACACCTTTGAACCTAATAAACGTCCCTTTCATACCATTATTCCAGCCTTTATTACTAAAGATGGTAAACCTTGGGTGAGCTTTGGAGTCATGGGAGGAGATTTTCAACCCATGGGTCATACACAAATCGTTATGAATCTAGTTGATTTTGGTATGAATTTACAGGAAGCCGGAGATGCCCCTCGCTGGGATCATTCAGGTGGTGCAAGTCCTATGGGAAAAGTGACAGAAAATACGGGGCTGATTCGAATTGAATCTGGTATTCCCTATTCTACCGTTAGAGGTCTTATGAATAAAGGACATAAAGTCGGATACGCAAGAGGTGTCTTTGGAGGTTACCAAGCCATTATGTGGAACGAGAAAAACGGAGTTTATCACGGAGCCTCTGAAAGCAGAAAAGACGGGCAGGCTGCTGGTTATTAAAAAAGTCTCGAGCATTGCTACTCAAGACTTTGTTGGATGTGGAGAATACCAGATTCGAACCGGTGACCTCTTGCCCACTAGCTAAGGGCTATCTTTTAGTAAAAATCTGCTATCTACAGATAAATTAAGACTTGTTTTTTCTTGCATCAATAAAACTTTTCACAAAGAAAATCATTGCTAAAGTTGATGTTCCAATCATCGCTAAAACTCTGATTAGGCCTAAGCCTCCAGAACTAATTGATTTTGGCAACCTCATTCCAACAAGTGCCAATAAAATTATTAGAGTCAATAAAACCGCTATATGCGCTACAAATTTATTTTGACTCTTTACTCCTTTAGAACAAAAAATCAAAATAAAACCAAACACAACTGGGATTAATGCCGTAACAGAGGATGATTCAAAATATCCCCATAAACCAATTGTGATCAGTGTTATGGAATTAATTAGATTAGCTTTATATGCATTCATATCTTTAATTTAATTAGAATTTAAATTTACTATAAAATTGTCTATAAGTGGAGAATACCGGATTCGAACCGGTGGCCTCTTGCCTGCCAGGCAAGCGCTCTAGCCAACTGAGCTAATCCCCCAAAGAGGGTGCAATATAGTAAATAGCAAGCATTTGCACTTCGAATTAATTGATGAAAATTCAGCGGTGAACTTTGAAGATCCAAATCCAGAACAATCTTAAGATTTAACAATTAATTTAAAAATCTCAGGCCAAGATTAAAAAATAATTAATTTTGTGTCAGCTAATTAAAAGAGCTCCACTTGTTGGAGCTCGTAATTAAGGGCATCCTTTGGATGCCTTTAACTTTTAAACACATTGTGTTTCTTCTTAAAATCCACTAGTTGAAGCCCTGTCTTCATAGTATCTTTGACATCGAAATGATAGTTATAAGAGCGGGGCAATCCGAAGACATAAATCGCGTCACAGCAATTGCAAAGTCCTGTGCACAACATATGATCAATCGAGGAATTTTTCAGTGGAATGAACATTATCCATCAAAAGAAGTATTCGAAAAAGACCTGAATCGATCTGAACTCTTTGTGATTGAAAACGGAAAACTTGTCATCGGGGCCATTGTAATTTCAACTTTAATGGATGAAGAATACAAAAAAGTAAAATGGCTTACTCCTAATGAGAATAACAGGTATATTCATCGTCTTTGCGTAGATCCAGCTTATCAAAAAAACGGCTATGCAAAGGCTTTACTAGATTTTGCAGAAAACATATCCAAAGATCAAAATGTCACCTCTATTCGCCTAGACACATTTTCTCAGAACCCAAGAAACTTAAAGTTTTATAGAAACAGGGATTACATTCAACTTGAGCAAATTTATTTTCACCGACAAAGTGAATTTCCTTTTTACTGCTTTGAACTCGTTCTTTAATGAAAGACGTTAATTTTAAAATCATCCATCAATTGGCCATTCCTGCAACCATTTCAGGAATATCAGAACCCTTGTTGTCTCTAACAGACACCGCAATTGTAGGTCGGATTCCTGAACAAGGTGCTGCGGCCTTAGCTGCAGCAGGAGCCGTTGGTGCTTTCTTATCCACTTTGATTTGGGTTTTAGGTTCAACGAGATCTGCCCTAGGCGCTGTCGTCTCTCAGCACAAAGGAGCTCACAACTTAAAAGCCATAAAAACCCTTACCGGACAAACCTTATTCTTTAATATTGGTTTAAGTCTACTTATTATAGCCGTTTGCCTACCCCTATCACGAAACATCCTCATCTTACTAAATACCACAGGAGAGGTTTTGGAGCTGGGTACGACCTACCTTCAAATTCGAATTTTAGGCATGCCTTTTACGCTCTTTTGCTTTACTCTTTTTGGAGTATGTCGAGGTCTACAAGATACCGTCTCGCCCATGATTATATCCCTTATAGGAACTGCTATCAACATCATTCTTGACCTTGTTTTTGTTTTTGGAATTCATGGACTAATCCCTCCTATGGGTCTTGAAGGAGCGGCCATTGCAAGTTTACTAGCTCAAATCGTAATGGCTTGCTGCACTTATTATTACATTCGAAAAAAACATCCTGCTATTACCCTTATTTTAAGGTGGCCCATTCATCCCAAAATCAAACTGGTACTTCAATTAATGAGCAATCTATTTTTGAGAAGCCTCACCCTAAATGTAACCTTACTCTTTGCAGTAAAAGAAGCCGCAAAATATGGAACTATAGCGCTTAGTGCTCACACCATAGGAATTAATCTTTGGTTATTTGCAGCCTTTTTTATTGATGGGTATGGAGATTCTGCCAATGCCCTAAGTGGAAAACTGCTCGGTGCAAAAGGAGTTAAGGGATTGGTTCACCTCAACCGTCTAATACTCAGATACGCTTTTACCTTAGGGGTGACCTTAACTCTAATTGGATTTTTAGCTGCACCTTATGTCGGCTATGTTTTTACCGAAGAAGCAGAGGTCTTAAAGCAATTCGATAAGGTATTTCCGGTAGTTTTGATTACATTCCCCATTAGCGCTATTGCCTTTGTTTATGATGGGTTTTACAAAGGCTTAGGTGAAGCCGCGTTCTTGCGAAACACACTCTTAACGGCAAGTTTAATCGGTTTTCTTCCAGCGTTTTATCTCTTTGATTCATTTGCGTTCAATTTAATGGGGGTTTGGTATGCAATAGGGGTATGGATGATTATTAGAGCACTCTTTCCTTATTTTTACTTTAAACTATACATTCGTAAAATCTAATACCTTAAGTGTATTTTTGTGATATGGGTAATCAAACAGTACAACTCAAACAAGTCGGTCCTATTGCACAATTGAGTTTTCACAATCCGGCAGGAAATGCAATGAGCAGTGAAATGCTTCAGCAATTAAGCCGGTATTTTAGTGATTTAAATGAGCGTCAAGACGTCTCTTTGATCACCTTAAAAAGCGAAGGAAGCGGAGCGTTCTGTGCAGGAGCAAATTTCAAAGAACTATTGCAAATAACTAATGCACAAGAGGGTAAAGCCTTTTTTAGTGGTTTTGCTAAACTTCTTTGTGCCATGAAAAACTGCTCAAAACCTATTCTAACGAGAGTACAAGGAAAGGCTGTCGGTGGCGGAGTAGGAATTATCGCCGCTTCTGATGTTGTCATTGCATCAAATACTGCTCAAGTTAAGTTATCGGAAATTCAGATCGGTATTGCCCCTTTAGTTATCGCACCTATTATCATTCATAAAATTGGTGTTGGACATTTTTCAAAACTGAGTTTTGACCCTGACGTCTTTCATTCTTCAGATTGGGCATTGGATAAAGGCCTGTTTTCTGAGGTGGCCAAAGACGAAAACGAATTGAACACCTTGATCGATCAAAAAACACAATTCCTAAGTAACCTAAGTCCAGAGGCACTCAGCGCGCTTAAAAGAACCCTTTGGAAAGGAACAGAATATCTTGATGAGGAAATGCTCAATCGAGCAGCTGAATCCGGTAAACTCGTTTTATCTGAACAAACAAACTTGGCTCTTGCGCCATACCGCAATAAATCATGATTGAAATTAAGCTTCCACAAGACCAAAAAGTATACTTCAGCAGTGATCAGCATTTCGGAGCGCCTGACCCTGAAAGCTCTCGTAAACGTGAAAAAACCTTTGTGAAGTGGTTGGATGAAATCAAAAGTGATTGCCACAGTCTTTTTCTTGTTGGAGACCTTTTTGATTTTTGGTTTGAGTACAAAAAAGTAGTTCCAAAAGGTTTTGTTAGAGTTTTGGGAAAACTAGCTGAACTCAAAGATGCTGGTGTCAATGTTTACCTCTTTGTAGGTAATCACGATTTGTGGATGAGAGATTATTTTCCGACAGAATTCGATATTCCTGTCTTTCACAAACCTCAACAGCTATCAATTAACAACTTCCGCATCTACCTGGCACACGGAGATGGATTAGGACCAGGAGATCATGGCTATAAATTCATGAAAAAAATATTTCTAAATCCTATATGTAAACGACTATTTAGGGCATTACACCCAGATCTAGGCGTGAGTCTAGCTCAATACCTCTCCTTAAATAATAAACTCATCTCAGGAGATTCCGACATCACCTTTTTAGGTAAAGAAGATGAATGGTTAATGCAGTATTCTCTCGAAGTTTTAAAAGACGAACACTATGACTACTTTATATACGGGCATAGACATTTACCTATGACCATACAATTAAATGATTCATCGAAATATCTCAATTTAGGAGATTGGATTCAATACAATACCTATGCGGTTTTTGAGAATAGTAAAATTGAACTTAAAGCTTTGGATCCTCAAGTCAAATTACCGCATTACAACTAGAGTATTGAAGGTTTGATATCAACCAATCGCAACTGCAATTTTCTTTGATTGCGAAAAGTGTTTTCCTCGATGTGATACGCCAAATCAACTTTCCCATCTAGGAGCTCCTTTTGATCAGCCATTCCAAAACCGATGGCCTCGCAATGGGCAACATTAAATTTTAAATGGGTTTGATCTTTGCCGATACATCGAACAGGCCCCTGAACTTTTATCCCTTTACTTATAAAAAGAGGTTGTGGATTATTGGGCCCATAAGGACGATAGCGATTAAGGATTCGCAATAATTTAGGCTCAACTTCATATATGGCCAATTCGGCTTCGTATATTAATTCTGCTTCTTGTTGTTCTGTTTGTATGGTTTGAGCAACATGAGCTTCAAAGGCATCCTGAAACTCAATAAGGTTTTCTTCTTTTAATCGCAGTCCAGCAGCAAACTGATGCCCGCCGAATTGAATCAAAGAAGCTGAACATGCGTCAATAGCGGCATACAAGTCATATCCTTTCACTGAACGTGCCGATCCCGCTAATTCTCCTTCTGATGCTTTTGTCAAGACAATGGTCGGTCTATAAAACTCCTCTATCAACTTTGAAGCTACAATACCAACAACACCTTTATGCCAACTGGGGTTGTATACCACTGTTGTAGCCTTTTCTTCGGTACCTCTTTCAAAAATTTGTTTTAAAGCTTGTTTGGTAATTGACTGATCTAGAGCCCTTCGCTCCAAGTTATACTTTTTTATCTGATCAGCTAGATCCTCAGCTTGTTCTTCGTTATTCACAAGCATTAGAGAAACAGCTTGTTCGGCGTGTTTCATTCTGCCCGCTGCATTTATTTTTGGCGCCAAAGAAAAATTCAAATCTGTTAAAGAAAGCTCATTAAACTCTTTTTTGTTTCCGAGAAGCGTTCTAAATGCAATACGTTCTCCTTTTTGTAGTTCTAGCATTCCCCAATAGGCCAAAATTCTGTTTTCGCCATCTAAAGGAACCATATCCGCTCCTATGGCTAGAGCCACAAAATCCAAATAAGGAGAAAGTTCATGAATAGAAAGGCCCAATTTTAAGGAAAGGGCTTGAATCAATTTAAATGCTACACCGCAGCCACAAAGTTCCTTGTAAGGGTAGTTACAATCTTGTTGTTTTGGATTGAGAATCGCAAATGCCTCAGGAACTTTTGAAGAAGGCTGGTGATGATCGCAAACCAAAGTGTCAATGCTATAGGAGTTCGCCAAGGAAATTGCCACATAATCCTTGATGCCGCAATCAAGAGCAATAATCAAACTTATTTCGTGATCCTTAGCAAATTCAATTCCTTTCGTAGATATGCCATAACCCTCCGTATAACGATCGGGAATATAGTACATCAATTGACTGCTATATCGACTCAAAAATTCATAAACAAGGCTAACCGCTGTAGTTCCATCTACATCGTAATCACCGTAAATCAAAATACGTTCATCTGTCTCAAGCGCTTTTAAAACACGATCGACAGAAGTGTGCATACCCTTCATTAAAAAAGGATCATGTAGATGCTCAAGCTCGGGTCTAAAGAAGGTTTTGGCTTCTTCCCAAGACTTTATACCACGGTTTAAAAGCAGTTGAGACACCAAAAGGTCAACCGGTTTTTCGGGGTCTCGGTTTAGAGTTAGGTGAAGTTGCTCTAGCTCAATTTGAGAAGTGGTGCAGTCAAGCGTCCATCTCATTCATTTTAGTTTGAATGATGAAAAACAGTGACAATTTCCATCTCAGAGAAACGACGAAACATTTCCATAACACCACAGTATCGTTCTACAGAAAGATTGACGCATTTCTGAAGTTTTTCTTCGTGCAAATTTGAGCCGTGAAAATGATACTCCACTCTTGTTTTATCGTAAAATCTGGGATGTTCTTCGGTGAGCTCAGACTTGATGTCAATTCTAAATTCTCCAACTTCTAATTTCATTTTTTTAAAAAGAGAAACGACATCTAGACCCGAACAACCGGCCAAAGATGAAAGCATTAAGGCCTTAGGTGAATAAACTTCTTTATCGCTAATCTGGGCACCATCATTTATGTATAGTGTGTCTCCTGTTGGGTTAACAGATTCAAATAGCATTCCCTCTTTCCAAACTGTTGTAACTTTTGTTGACATAGATTTTATTTTAGTTCTAAGTTAATTTATTTCTTTCCTGAAAGTACAATCACGAATTCTCCTTTCGGGCTGTTTTCTTCAAAATGTTGTTGAACTTCTTTAAGCGTTCCTCTAATCGTTTCTTCAAATTTTTTAGTCATCTCTCGACAAATAGCAACTAGTCTATCTTCTTCAATAAGTTCTAATAATTGAGACAAGGTTTTATTCAATTTGTGAGGTGATTCATAAAAAACAACTGTTCGCTCTTCATCACTAATTTGTTGCAGTTTTTTTTGTCTTCCCTTTTTCGGGGGTAAGAAACCTTCGAAAACAAAACGCTCGGTGGGAATTCCAGAGTTCACTAAAGCCACAATTAAGGCCGTAGGGCCAGGCAAGCAATCTACAGTAATTCCTGCTTTAACCGTTTCTCGAACCAGTAGAAATCCAGGATCTGAAATAGACGGTGTGCCTGCATCAGAAATTAGGGCTATAGATTGCCCTTGATTCATTTTATCAATTTGCCTGAATACAGTTGCGTGTTCGTTGTTTTGGTGATGACTCTCTATGGCCTTGTCAATCTTGTAATGACTAAGAAGTTTACGACTGACCCTAGTATCTTCGGCTAGTATCAAGTCCACTTCAGAGAGGATTCTAATAGCTCTCAAGGTGATGTCTTCTAAATTTCCTATGGGGGTAGGAACAACGTATAATTTTCCCTTCATCAATTAAACTGATTTAGTACCCCAAAGTTAAGGTTTAACCTTCCATCTCGGCCACCATATTTTTAATGGTATCCATGCCAGGGGTAAAAATTCGCTCTTTATTGGGGTTAATTTCAGGGATATTTTTTCCGGATTTAAGAACATTTTTTGCAACCTTCTCAAATCGCTGGGCTAAATCAATCCCAAAAACACGTTTGATTAATTCTTTTCTCATTTTACTTTTTTCTTTTAAAGATACGAAGGGAATGCTCCTCTAACGCCATAAATACAATTCAATTCTTAGTACATTTGAATTTCAACAAAAAGCTGTCATGTTTTTAGAGCATCATCTCAACCCTCAACAAGATTCCGGATGGATAGAAGTCATCACCGGTTCAATGTTCTCAGGAAAAACAGAAGAGCTCATAAGACGACTTAAAAGAGCACAGTTTGCCAAACAAAATATCGAAATTTTTAAACCCGTTTTAGATGTTCGATACGACGAAGAACATGTTGTTTCTCACGATGCAAATCACATTAGATCCACCTCAGTTCCAGCAGCAGCAAATATTAGACTTCTTGCAGATCGATGTGACGTTATTGGCATTGATGAGGCCCAGTTTTTTGACCATGAAATTGTAAATGTTTGTAATGACCTCGCCAATAGAGGTAAGAGGGTGATTGTAGCTGGACTAGATATGGATTTTAAAGGAAATCCTTTCGGTCCAATGCCTGCACTAATGGCCACTGCGGAATACGTAACTAAAGTACATGCGGTCTGCACTAAAACAGGTAATCTAGCAAATTTTAGTTATCGAAAATCGAATGAAGACCAAATAGTCATGCTAGGTGAAATCCAAGAGTACGAGCCGCTCAGCCGTTCGGCATTTTACCAAGCGATGCACAATATCAAATCTATTGAAACCGATGAGTCAAGCCAAGCTTCAAATTGATTTCAAAGTCCTAGCTCACAATTTTTCTTATTTAAAAAGTCAATTGCGTTCTAGCACAAAATTTATGGCCATTGTCAAAGCCAATGCCTATGGCAGTGATGCAGTTATGTGGAGTCAAACCCTTGAGGCGCTAGGTGCAGATTATTTAGCCGTAGCTTATTGCCAAGAGGCTATTGCTCTTAGAGACGCTGGCATCAACATCCCAATTCTCGTTTTTCATCCTCAAAAAGAGGACCTTGAAAACCTAGTTAACTATGATTTAGAAGCCGCCATTTACAGTCTTGAGCAATTAAAATCATATAGAGATTATCTCATCAAGTCAGATAAAGCTCATCTAAGCATTCACCTCAATATCAACACAGGCCTTAACAGATTGGGTATTAAAAAAGAAGATATTTCTAAGGTCATTGCACTGCTCCAAAATCAAAACAAGCTTCGCTTAAAATGGCTTATGTCGCATTTAGCTGCCTCAGACGACTTAGCCCAATTATCTTTTAGCGAGGATCAGGCCGCAGCATTTGAAGAGGTATGTCACAGTATTGAAACTGAATTAAACCAAGCTTTTAAAAAACATTTACTCAATAGTTCTGGAATATTCAGCTTAACTCACAAACAATACGATATGGTACGATCGGGTATCGCCCTTCACGGCTACTCGAATTTGGAGCATATAGATCCGCATTTAAAAGTAGTAGCGCACCTCAAGGCTAAAGTGACTCAAGTCTTTAACATATCGAAAGGAGAATACGTTGGTTATAACTTTGGATTTCAAGCAGGTAATGATATGACCCTAGCTACCGTGGCCATGGGTCACGCCGATGGAATCGACAGAAAATTCGGGCAAAAACAAAATCAAGTCTTTTTTGAGGATACCGCATTACCCATCTTAGGAAACATTTGTATGGATATGTTTATGGTTGATGTTTCAAATACCCAAATCAAAGCTGGAGACTGGGTAAGCATTTTTGACGCCCAGCACAACGCAGACCTTAGCGCTAAATCTATTGGAACTATTTCGTATGAATTACTCTGTGCAATTAGTTCGAGGGTAGAGCGGGAATTTATATTGTTAGAAAACTAACAATTTGTATTTTTTACCGAGACTCTTCCTATTTATATTTGCCGAAATCTTAAGAAGATGAAATTAGCAGTTGTCGGCGTTACGGGAATGGTAGGTCAAGTAATGCTCGAAGTACTTAAAAAAAGGAGATTTAAAATTGACGAATTCATTGCTGTAGCCTCAGTGCGTTCTGTGGGCAAAAAGATTTCTTTCCAAGGAAAAGAAATTACAATTATCGGTATGGAAGATGCCATAAAGCAACAGCCAGACATTGCTATTTTTTCAGCCGGAGGAGACACCTCTCTAGAATGGGCTCCTAAATTTGCGGCAGTAGGTACTCGCGTTATCGATAATTCTTCTGCATGGAGGATGCATCCTGACCATAAACTCATCGTTCCAGAAATCAATGGCTCGTCCTTAAATGCAAATGATTATATCATCGCCAATCCAAATTGTTCAACCATTCAACTTGTAATGGCTCTATATCCTTTGCACAAAGCCTACCAAATGAAACGTGTGGTGGTTTCGACTTATCAATCAGTATCTGGAACCGGAGTAAAGGCTGTTCAACAGATGGAAGATGAAATGAACGGAGTTGAAGGCGAAAAAGCATACCCGCATCCTATCCATAGAAATGCACTGCCACACTGTGACGTCTTTCTTGAAAATGGTTTTACTAAAGAAGAAATGAAATTGGCCAACGAGCCCTTAAAAATTCTTGAAGACAACAGTTTTTGTGTCAACGCAACCGCCGTTCGTATTCCGACAGCAGGAGGACATTCAGAATCAGTCAACGTCAGTTTTATAAAAGAATTTGAGTTGAGTGAAGTGAGAGAATTGCTCTCCAATATGGCTGGGGTTGAAGTCGTCGACGACCCTAGTAAAAATTTATATCCAATGCCCGCTACTGCGTTTCAAAAAGATGAAGTATTTGTTGGTCGCTTGAGAAGAGATGAGTCTCAAGAGCGAACACTAAACATGTGGATTGTAGCAGATAACTTGAGAAAAGGGGCGGCCACAAATGCTGTCCAAATAGCAGAATACTTAGTTCAGCAAAAGATCTGCGATTAGTTTGTATCTTGTTTCAACAATTTTTTGAAACATGAAATACACTAAACTATATGTGCTGCTGCTTCTTTTAAGTGGCTGTACGTCCAAAACAAAACAGGATCTTCCAAGCTATCCCTCTACAAAACAAGTAGATACCGTAAACAATTATTTCGGACAAACCGTCAAAGATCCATATCGCTGGCTCGAAGACGATCGCAGTGAAGAAACCACAGCGTGGGTGATTGATCAGAACAAAACAACCTATGGATATCTCGATCAAATCACTTTCAGAGAAGATTTAAAATCCAGACTAACATCTATTTGGAACTACGAAAAACAAGGAGCTCCATTTGAAAGAGGCGACTATACCTACTACTACAAAAACGACGGCTTACAAAACCAATATGTGGTGTATCGAAAACACGAGTCTGCAAATGAAGAAGAAGTCTTCCTAGACCCGAATAAATTCAGCGCGAACGGAACGGTATCCCTTGCTGGACTTAGTTTTACAGAAGATGGTAGCCTAGCGGCCTATAGCATTTCAGAAGGCGGAAGTGATTGGAGAAAAGTGATTATTATTGATGCCTATACCAAAAAGCAAATAGGAGATACCCTGACTAATATCAAATTTTCTGGGGTCAGCTGGTATAAAAATGAAGGTGTATTTTACTCCAGCTACGACAAGCCCGAGGGAAGTGAGCTGAGTGCAAAAACCGACCAGCACAAATTGTATTACCACAAGCTTAAAGACGATCAAAAAGTCGACAAGGTATTATTTGGGGCAAAGGATGTTGAAAAACATCGTTACATTGGGGCAAGAGTTACTGATGACAGCAATTTTCTGATTATTTCTGCCTCAAATACCACATCGGGAAATAAGTTGATGATTAAAAACATGAAGACCAACGGCCCAATTGAAACCATTACGGCAGATGAAAACGCTGATCTTTCCATGCTCGATCAAAAAGGAAACACCTTTTACTTTGTTACCGACTATCAGGCCGCTAATAAGAGAATTGTAAAGGCAGAATATCCCAATCTTAGTCCCTCATTTTGGACAGATGTAATTCCTGAAACCGAAAATGTACTAAGTCCGTCTAAAGGTGGTGGGTTTATCTTTGCAGAGTATATGATTGATGCCATTTCTAAGGTATATCAGTACAACTATGACGGAAGTTTAGTCAGAGAAATAGAACTACCTGGTTTAGGTAGTTTTGGTGGTTTGTCAGGTAAATCCGAAGATGAGGTCTTATATTACAGTTTTAGAAATTACTACACCCCTCAATCCACCTACATCTTTAATCCAACCACAGGCGTTAGTGAAAAATACTGGTCGCCAGACATTGATTTCGATGAGAGTCAATACGAGTCAGAACAAGTTTTTTATACCTCTAAAGACCGCACAAAAGTACCAATGATCATCACCTATAAAAAAGGACTAGAAAGAAATGGCAAAAACCCAACCATTTTATATGGCTATGGTGGATTTAACATCAGTCTAACCCCATCTTTTAGCGTAACCAATGCCGTATGGATGGAGCAAGGAGGAATATACGCTGTTCCTAATCTAAGAGGTGGAGGCGAATACGGTAAAAACTGGCATATTGCTGGAACGCAAATGAAAAAACAAAACGTATTCGATGATTTTATTTCGGCGGCAGAATACCTTATCGACAATAATTTTACCTCAAAAGAATACCTGGCCATCCGCGGAGGGTCAAACGGTGGGCTTTTAGTAGGAGCTACTATGACACAGCGGCCCGATTTGTTTCAAGTTGCCCTTCCTGCTGTGGGCGTACTAGATATGTTGAGGTATCACAAGTTCACCGCTGGAGCAGGTTGGTCCTACGATTACGGCACCTCAGAAGACAGCCCAGAAATGTTTGAATACCTTAAAAATTATTCGCCCGTACACAATGTGAATGCAGGGAAATCATATCCAGCTACACTCGTAACTACAGGTGACCACGACGACCGTGTTGTACCAGCTCATAGTTTTAAGTTTGCGGCAGAATTGCAAGCCAAGCAGGCAGATGTCAATGCACCTACCTTAATTCGCATTGAGACAGACGCAGGTCACGGAGCAGGAACACCAATCAGTAAATCGATTGAGCAGTATTCAGATATTTACGGGTTTACCTTTTTTAATATGGGATATAAGGAGCTTCCAAACCAAGGAGTTTTAAAGAAAATTAAAGGTTGACACATTGGGCCAAGTCGGCTCCCAGCTCTGTCCCTAAGGCAACGCCCATTCCACCTAATCGTATACCGTAATGTATATTCTTGTTTAGGCTAGCAACAATAGGGGTTTTTTGACGACCGGTTCCCATTATTCCAGCCCAACGATATTCCACGTCTTCTTCAGATAAACCGAAGAGTTCTGTAAGAAGCTGATCGAGGCGATTTTGAATTTTTATGTTAAGTTCTAAGCGATCCGTGGTCTCCGTCCCAAAGTCGCAATTTCGTCCTCCACCCAGAAGAATACGATTATCGATATTTCGAAAATAGTAATATCCCTTATCTAAGTGAAAAGTCCCTTTGAGGGATAATCCTTTAATAGGTTTGGTGATGAGCACCTGAGCTCTTGCAGGAAGAATGTCAATCGCACGCTCTGATAATAGAGACGAACTAAATCCATTAGTCGCGATAAGTAATTGCGAACAATAAAGTGTTTTTGAGCCTTTAACCTCAACCTGTTCATCTTGAAGTCCGAATGTTTTCACTTCATAATTCGAAACTATTTCAATCTGCTTAGCCAAGGATAATTGCTTCAAACCGAGCATCATTTTAACCGGATTGAGTTGACCCTCTAATCGGTGAAAAATTCCCTCACTTAGTACAGATTGCATTCCAAAGTACAGCGGTTTTAACTCAAAAACGTCCTGTTCAAATACGGGACAAAGCAACCGATTTAAATAGTCTATCTTTTCGGCACAGGCCTGAAATTCGCTTTTTTGAGTCGATTGAAATACTTCATAAGAGCCATTAGGCTCAAAATCTATTTGCTCATCTTTAAGTTTTGCTCTTAAAGCTAGAATGCCTTGATAACGCTTAGCTACCAGCGCTACAACTTCAGATTCGGTATGGTTTTTTAGGTCCTCTAAAAGTTCAGATGGACTTCCAAAACAGGCAAAACCTGCATTCTTGGTGCTCGCCCCAACAGAAAGCATCCCCTTGTCTAAAACGCCGATTCTCGCACCAGGATACCGTTCTCTGCAAGAGAGGGCGGCATTTAATCCAACAATCCCAGCGCCAACAATAAGTATATCAAAAAAATGGTCCCCATAGGTTCGTTCCCAATAGCTTAGGCCAGACATCACTTAGTCTTGTATCCTATCTGGGTCTAAGATAAAATCCTCCATAAATTTAGTAGTATAATTGCCAGCTAAATAATCCGGATGATCCATGAGTTGTCTATGAAAAGGAATGGTTGTTTTTATTCCTTCAATGACAAACTCATCCAAAGCACGACGCATTTTATTGATAGCTTCTTCTCTAGTTTGAGCTGTAGTGATAAGTTTAGCAATCATAGAATCATAATTAGGAGGAATTACATATCCGCCATAAACGTGTGTATCTAATCGAACTCCGTGTCCTCCAGGCATGTGTAAAGTGGTGATTCTTCCTGGCGAAGGTCTAAAGTCGTTCATCGGATCTTCGGCATTAATTCTACACTCAATAGAATGTAATTTTGGAGTATAATTTTTTCCAGAGATCTTTTGCCCCGCAGCGACAAGAATTTGTTCTCGAATCAAATCAAAGTCCACCACTTCTTCAGTGATTGGGTGCTCTACTTGAATTCGAGTATTCATTTCCATAAAATAAAAGTTCTTGTGTTTATCTACCAAAAACTCAATTGTTCCAGCCCCTTCATAACCAATGTATTCGGCAGCTTTTACTGCTGCTTTACCCATCTCGTCACGAAGCTTTTTAGTCATAAAAGGAGAAGGTGTTTCTTCTGTAAGTTTTTGATGTCTTCGTTGAATAGAGCAATCTCGTTCAGACAAATGACATGCCTTTCCGTACTGATCTCCGACCACTTGAATTTCGATATGACGTGGTTCTTCAATGAGTTTTTCCATGTACATACCTCCATTTCCGAAGGCCGCTGTCGCTTCTTGTACAGCACTTGCAAACTGAGGTTCCATTTGTTCTTCTGACCAAATGGCACGCATTCCTTTTCCACCTCCCCCTGCCGTAGCCTTAATCATCACAGGATATCCCATTTCTGCAGCTACTCGCTTGGCATCTTCGACATCCTTTAATAATCCTTCTGAACCAGGAATAGTTGGTACTCCTGCTTCTTTCATCGTCATCTTAGCAGTTGCCTTATCACCCATTTTATCAATGTGCTCGCCAGAAGCACCGATAAATTTGATGTCATGCTCTGCACAAATTTTGGAAAACTTTGAATTCTCAGACAGGAATCCATAGCCTGGATGAATAGCATCTGCATTAGTAATTTCTGCAGCTGCGATGATATTTGGAATTTTCAAATAGGATTCGCTGCTGAGTGCAGGACCAATACAAACCGCTTCATCCGCAAAACGAATGTGTAAACTTTCTTCATCGGCTTTTGAATAAACCGCGACGGTTTTGATCCCCATCTCTTTGCAAGTACGAATAACCCGTAAAGCAATTTCACCTCGATTTGCTATGAGAATTTTTTTAAACATAGTGCTCTGTTTTAGATTAAAAAGCTATGACGGATCGATCAAAAACAAAGGCTGATCAAATTCCACAGGAGATGAATCTTCAACCAAAATCTTAACTATTTTACCTGATACTTCAGATTCGATATCATTGAAAAGCTTCATGGCTTCAATAACGCAAAGTACATCACCTTGATTCACCTGTGAACCTACCTCAACAAAAGCAGGCTTGTCTGGAGAAGGTTTCTTATAGAATGTTCCAATAATAGGAGATTTCACTGTGATGTAATTGTCGTTTGACTCTTCTACTGAAGCTGGCTCTTCTACAGGTGCAGCGGCTGGTGCGGCGGCTGGCATTGCTTGAGGCATTCCAGTCAATTGAGTAGGAACTGCAGGAACTTGTTGAAGAACAGTTGTCTCAAGATTTGTTGTCCCTCCAGTTTTAATCGTTATTTTGACATCCTCCGTTTCGAGGCTAACTTCGCTAGCACCAGATTTCGCAACAAAACGAATTAAACTTTGAATCTCTTTGATATCCATGTTGATGTAATTTTAGTTGTCAGTAGTATAAGCCCATTTGAAATATGCAGCTCCCCAGGTAAACCCTCCTCCAAATGCCGCAAATATTAAATTTTGTCCTTTTTTTAGTTGTTGTTCATAATCGTACAAAAGCAAAGGTAAGGTAGCTGAAGTAGTATTCCCATACCTTCCGATATTCATTAGTACTTTTTCCTCCTTAAGTCCTATTCTTTCGCGGGTAGCTGAAATAATTCTTTTATTCGCCTGATGAGGAATAAGCCAGTCAACATCATCTTTAGTCAAATTATTCTTAGCCATTACCTTAGCTGCGGCATCTGCCATATTAGAAACAGCAAATTTAAAAACGGTCTTTCCTTCTTGAAAAAGGTAGTGTTTTCTTTCCCTAATGGTTTCTTCACTCGCTGGATTCAGAGAGCCTCCTGCCTCAATACGAAGAAAATTTTGTCCAATACCATCACTTCTTAGATATTCATCTTGATGTCCTAGCCCCTCTTCATTCGGCTCAAATAAAACCGCTCCAGCACCATCACCAAAAATAATACATGTTGCTCGGTCTGTATAATCAATAATTGAAGACATCTTATCTGCACCTATCAATAAAATTTTTGAATATCGACTAGACATGATATAAGAAGAAGCGACAGACATTCCGTACAAAAAACTAGAACAGGCGGCCTGTAAGTCATATGCAAAGGCGTTAGTTGCCCCTATTTCAGTTGCGACATAAGCGGCCGTAGCTGCCACTGGCATATCAGGAGTAGTAGACGCTAACAGCACCAAATCAACCTCTCTAGGATCGAGCTGCTTTTTCGTTAATAAATCTTGAGCAGCCTGAACCGCTAAAAATCCAGTAGCCTTTGAGTTGTCTTTTAAAATTCGTCTTTCCTTTATACCTGTGCGTGAGGTAATCCAATCATCGTTGGTCTCCACAATGGTCTCCAAAATTGTGTTGGTCAAAACGTAGTCAGGTACATATCCTCCAACGGCTGTTATGGCGGCTGTTAATTGATTCATTTTTTTGAAAAACAAAAATGGAAATTACTAATTTTTGTGTTCTTAAAGGCAAATCTAGGAAGCATATTCAGAAAACATTGGGTTAAAAAAAAACCCTCGACAATTCGAGAGTTTTAAATATATTCTTTTAAAGGGGTTTATTCCACCTCTTCTGCACTATCAATTAGAACTTTTCCTCTGTAGTACATTTTACCTTCGTGCCAGTGTGCTCTGTGCATCAAGTGCAACTCTCCTGTTGTACTATCTTTAGCAATGGTTGGAGTCACAGCCTTGAAATGCGTTCTCCTTTTGTCTCTTCTGGTTTTCGATATTTTTCTTTTAGGATGCGCCATAATTCCTAGTTGTTATTTTTTAACTTTTTTAATTTGTCCCATCTGGGATCTATTACTTTATTGTTTTCATTTGATTCATTTGATTGACCGGGTCTTAGTGCCTCTAAACGCTCTAACGCTTCTGAAGAAAGGCTTCCGTCTTCAATACCAGGGTGAATTCGTTTTGCAGGAACTGCCAAAACTATTCCTTCGTAGATGTACTGTGCCACATTGAACTTATGTGAGCCATGCGGAAGGATTAGAATTTCATCGTCTTCATCGTTAAAGAATTCTCCAAACTTTACAACTAAAAACAAATCACTTGTTAGCGGTTGGCTAAACAATTCATTACTGATATCACAAGGTAAAACTGTGCTCCCTAGGATTTTAAACTGAAGTTCCATCATCGTAGTGCTTTTTTTAAAGTCACATAATACTTGAATCTTCGCTTCTCCAAGGTCTGGGTAATCAAATAAGTCAAAGAACGTTTCGTCTATATGATACCTAAATTGGTGTGTGCCGTCTTTCAAACCTACAAAAGATATATCAAAGTCTTTTAACCTCATCTGCATTTGTATTACACACAACCTTTTAAGGCGGCTGCAAAGATATTAAATTATTAGAAACAACAAAGTTATTCTCTAATTATAATAGGAGAAGCTTACTGAGTTTTATCCTTAGCAAATTCTTTGAAGCGCTGTCTGTTATGGCAAATATCAATAGCGGTATAAACAGCCTCTTTGAATGAACTCTCATCAGCTGTATTTTTTCCAGCAATATCATAGGCAGTTCCGTGATCTGGCGATGTTCTTACCCCGCTCAAGCCTGCAGTGAAATTTACGCCCTGTCCAAAGGAAAGTGTTTTAAAGGGAATAAGACCTTGATCGTGATAAGCCGCTAAAACAGCGTCATACTTTAAATGATTCCCATTTGTGAAAAAACTGTCTGCAGAAAAAGGTCCAAACACGAGATGTCCCTCTTGGAATAAATTTTTAATCGAAGGTTTTAACACCTCTTCATCTTCTGAGCCAATAATCCCGTTGTCTCCGCTATGTGGATTAATTCCTAAAACCGCAATTTTGGGTTTGCCAATTCCAAAATCCTGCTGCAGCGACAAACTCATTGTCTTAACCTTAGATGCAATTAAATCTTTACCGATTAATTTTGGAACGTCTCCAACACCTACGTGGTCTGTAAGTAAACCTACTCTGAGCTGACCTGAAACCATAAACATCAGTGCATTGCCGTCTAATTCTTGAGCTAGATAATCCGTATGACCTGGAAAACTAAAATCCTCAGACTGCACATTGCTTTTGTTAATCGGGGCAGTGACTAAGGCGTCTATTTTTTTCTCTTTGAGTGCTTTGACTGCTGCTTGCAGTGAGGCTTTAGCTAATGTTCCTGATTCCGTTGTAGAAAGACCAAATGACAACTCGTGCTCTTGTTTAATACAATTAAAGACATTTATTTTGGACCGCTCTAATCGGTTTAGGTCTCGTATTCCTTGAAAGGGCAATTGAAGTTCTAACGCTTTTTTATGATCAGCTACAATTTTATTAGATGCGAAAAAAATAGGCGTACAAAATTCTAACATACGCTTATCCATAAAAGACTTTAGTGCCACCTCACACCCCACACCATTTAAATCCCCTACAGAAATTCCTAATTTTAAAGGCGAGTCTGTTTTCATAGCAGTATCTTTAACTTATTCAAAAGTACCATTTTTAAAACTGCTATGTTTACAGGAATCATCGAAACCCTAGGAGAAGTTGTTCGACTTGAAAAAAATCAAAGCAATCTAGATTTATGGATAAAATCGAAGATTACACCTGAATTGAAGATAGATCAAAGTGTTTCACACAATGGTGTTTGTTTGACTGTTGTCGACATTAAAAATGACATTTATAGAGTCACTGCTATTGAAGAAACACTACAAAAAACAAATCTTAATCATCTCAAACAAGGAGGTTTTATAAATCTTGAACGCGCCATGCTTATGAATGCGCGACTGGACGGGCATATGGTACAAGGGCATGTAGATACCACTGCGGTATGCTCGCATGTTTCTAATCAAGATGGTAGCTGGGAATTCCGATTTCAATTTAAAAGTGTACCGGAATTCATTACTGTTGAAAAGGGGTCTATCACTGTAGACGGCGTCAGTCTTACTGTCGTAGATTCCATGGAAAAAGAATTTTCTGTGGCTATTATTCCTTATACTTACGAGCACACGAGATTTCAACACTATAAACCCTCAGATGTGGTCAATATAGAGTTTGATGTTATTGGAAAATACATCCACAAAATCTTGAAACAGCAGGGAAAAGTCTAGAATAAACCTTGCATCTTCTTCCAGGCACGAGAAAGTACATATCCGCTTAACAAAGCGACAACAAAAAGAATAAATCCCTGTATATTCTTTCCGTAGATAAAGTTTCCGACAGAAAAGAGCAGAGCGTATACCATAACACATCCTGACAGCATAGCCATAATGCCTTTAGGCACGTTCCAAGGCTCGGATGATGGGGCGCTGAATCGTTTCCATCCAGGTCCACCAGGATTTATTTTTGTTACAAATTCTTGTAATACTTCCTGGTTTTCAGCAGGCGTTAAAAAGGTGGCTGCCAACCAGGCGATTGTCGTAACAATCACAACAAAAGGAAATTGAAACCAAGAATCAAAAAAACCGTCCACTCCAAATAAAGCAGGCCCCAAAGATGTGAAACTAATTAGAATAGATACTACTCCAGAAACCACCATAGCCGTAATTTCACTCCATGTGTTTATACGCCACCAAAACCATCTCAAAATAAAAATCAATCCACTCCCCGCTCCAAACATCAAAATAATATCGAACAACTGCTTTGCATTTTGCATTTGTAAAGCGAAGAAACTGCTTAAAACCATAAGTAAAACAGTAGAAATACGACCTACAAAAACAAGCTGCTTTTCACTAGCATTTGGATTGATTTGTTGCTTGTAAAAGTCATTTACGATGTAAGAAGATCCCCAATTAAGATGAGATGATAGCGTTGACATGTAGGCTGCTCCTAATGAAGCTAAAACTATACCCAAAAGCCCAGTTGGAAGCTTAGTAAGCATTGCTGAATACGCCAAATCGTTACCAAGTTTAGAAGCGTCTACTTGTGGAAATGCTTGTTGAATAGAGGCGACATCTGGATAAACCACTAAAGAAGCTAAAGCTACTAAAATCCATGGCCATGGTCTTAATGCGTAATGCATGATATTAAAGAAAAACGTG
This sequence comes from Flavobacteriaceae bacterium, assembly GCA_002691685.1. Classification (GTDB taxonomy): domain Bacteria; phylum Bacteroidota; class Bacteroidia; order Flavobacteriales; family Flavobacteriaceae; genus UBA3478. The sequence goes on from NZIQ01000081.1 coordinate 28,440, forward strand.
GCCTTTATCGCATGGGTTTCATCTTTAGCAGCCAACATTCGTTGTGCAACATAACCTCCTCCTCCAGGTTCGGCGCCGGGGTACCAGGCACTCCACCACTGCACAGCCAAAGGAATGATCAAAATAGCGATAAACGCATCTTTATCGTCAAAGCTCGGAATCAAGTCTAGCTTTCCTTTAACCTCTGAGTGGGAAAGCAATTGTTCTAAACCACCAACTTCTGGCAGATTAATCAGGTAAATCGCCGCACCAAAAGCCCCGATTATCGCAACGATAAACAGTAAAAAGTCTGTGTAAATAACACCTTTAAACCCACCAAATGTGCTAAAAAGCACAGTGATAGTACCAGCAATAGCAACTATTGTCATTGGAGAAACTCCCAACATTACTTGACCTATTTTAATCGCAGCAAGTGTCACTCCAGCCATCGCCAAAACATTAAAGGCCAAACCTAAATATACCGCCCTAAACCATCTTAAAAAACGCGCACTTTTTCCGCTGTATCTCAACTCGTAAAACTCAATATCCGTAGTGACATTGGACTTACGCCAAAGTCGGGCATAGACAAATACGGTGAGTAGTCCTGTAAGTAAAAAGGCCCACCAAACCCAATTTCCCGACACTCCGTTTGTGCGAACAATATCTGTCACCAAGTTAGGTGTATCTGTTGAAAAGGTCGTCGCTACCATTGAAAATCCCAAAAGCCACCACGGCATATTTCGTCCAGATAAAAAGAATTCAGATGTGTTTTTACCTGATGTCTTAGAAGCAATTAATCCAATAACTAAAACCAAAGTAAAAAACCCGAATATAATAGCGTAGTCTAAAGAAGAAATTTCCATATTTATTGAGTCAGTTATGAGCTCTAAAATAAGAAAGAAAGTGATTTCTATTTGGAAAACTGAAATAAATTGGTCTTAGAAACAAACAGTGCATCTAGAAGTAGAACATGCAAATTCTATTTCTACTTGCCCGTTTCTATATTTAATGAAGCCATTTTCAGCTTTAGCCAAAGCTTCTTTAACCTCATAATATTCATTGTCGAGTAAAACATTATCACTCAAAATGTCGTTTAACTCCTCTACTACTTTCTCTTGAGAAGATCCATAAGCTCGCATGCTCAACTGACGAATTACGGTATTTCTCAGGGTTTTGAGCATCTTGTAGCTCAAGTCTTGTTCAGATTCAGTGTGCTCGTTTAGATAAACTTTGATTTTCTTCAAATTGTTGTAGATAAGTCTATTCCCTAGTTTACTGTAACCTGCGTAATCACACATTGGTGTAGTCCAAACAGGATGATAAGTACCCTTCAAGTCTCCTCCTGGAGCCAATTTTTGTAGAATAGAAAAAAAGATGCGCTCGCGATTATCATTGGATTGTTTTACAAAATCAGAAATACGCAGTCGAATAGAAAAGTCTGTACATTCAGCAACACAAGAGCTGTATATACCAAGAATGTTTTTTTCAAAGCCTCTGAGATCTGACAACAATTTGTCGATTGTTAAGAATAATCTTGAATCACTATTGAATTCTTCGTCTATTTGTTTCTTTAAACTGTTAGCTTTAACGTATAATTCTATTACATCCTCGTCTTTTTGACGAATTAATTGTTGGTACTCATCATAGTCCAATAGTGTCTCCAAACTTAAATGCTGAGCTAAGAGCTCAAAATGATTCTTGGTTATAACTGAAATTTGTAGTGCTCCTTCTTTATTTGTTGCTCCAAATGAAATGGACTTTACGAATTGGTCAAAAACAAATCCATTAGTTAATCCATTATTTTCATCGTTAAATTGAATTTCGATCCACTGGCCACTTAGGGTTTCTCCTTCATCGACAATACTCAACTCAACTCCAGTTTCCGCTAAAATTTTCACCTCTGTCAAGTACGGAATCTTAGAAATCTTCGGCGCCCCCAACTCAGGCATGACTCTAACATTTAAACCGCTTTTAGCGACAGCGTACTGATGTGTATCAAACTCTTGACACCAAACGAATAAGGTTGTCAAAAAAACCAGTAAAATCGTATTGCGTATTTTCATAAAACAGCGGCTCATCCATTAAGTAGATACGTCTTTTTCAGCTTGCTGTAATATTCTGGGCTAACTCCTATAAATGAAGCTATATTGGCGTCAGAAATTCTATTGATGTAGTTTGGATAGGTTTTCATGAAGTTTAAAAAGCGTTCATTTGCGGTGTTTTTGGTTGAATCTAAAATCCGCTGAAAAGTCCAAACCAAGGCCCTTTCTAATTCACTGATATATACGGCCATGATTTGAGGAAATTCTTCAAACATTTCGTATTGCGATTTACGAGTAATTCCAATTACAATAGTCTCTTCCATCGCCTGAACCAAATACTCTGCTCCTGTGAGATTGATATAACTAACAACATCGCCAAGCCACCATCCCTCAAAAGCAAATTTCAAATTGTACTCCTGTTCTTTTTCGTCAATATAATACATTCGAAGCCCTCCATGTAACACAAAATAATTACTGGAGTTTTGTCCAACCACAACCAAGTGGTCCTTTTTCTTGTACTTCTCTACGGTAAAATAAGAAATGAACTTTTTGAGCTCATCTTGAGTCAATGATAAATTATTGTCTTTTAAAAATTCGTCAAGAACACTATAATATGTATTTAATGGCACTGTAAAAAAATTTGACTGGTAAGATAGTAATTAAAACTCCAAATTTCCAATGAACACCGGGGGTTTGCGTTTTAATGAAGATTGTTCGTAATCATAAGCTATTTCGATCAGATTGGCCTCTGTCCAAGCTTCTGAAAAAAAGCTTATTCCGACAGGTAAGCCGTGAATAGCTCCCATAGGTACAGTTATAGAAGGGTATCCTGACCAAGCCGCATAAGACGAAGATGAAATTCCATATCCGCCTGAATCTCCACTTACTCTGTCGATAACCCATGCCGGACTTCTCGTAGGAGAAACAATGGCATCTAAATTATACGCCTTCAACACCTTGTCTAGTCCATCCGATTTACTGTAATAATTTAAGCTGTCTAAAGCTTTTTTATAGGTTTCTGCATTTTTACCTCCGGATTCTTGAGCCATCTCTAAATATTGTTGCCCGTAAAATTTGGTTTCAATAGTGTCTTTCTCGTTGAATGCGATCAGTGCTTCTAATGATTCTACTCCATTTGGATTTGATTTAAAATAGGCTTCTAAACCGTCTTTATATTCATGAATCATCACTTGAAATGAAAAAGACGAAGTTTTCGATGAGGTAATCTCATCGATATCAATGAGTTCCGCTCCTAAGGATTTCATGGTTTGAAGAGCAGACTGAAAAAGGCTATCCATTTGAAAATATCTGCCTTCTCGTGCATAATAAACCCCTATACGTTTTCCTTTTAAGCCACCTTTTTTCAAGTGTTCTGTTAAATCTTGTTCCGCTAAGTCGTTTAAAGTTTTTGAATCGCGGTTGTCTCTGCCTTTCATCGCTTCTAGCATATAGACAGCATCCGCTAGAGTTCTGGTCATTGGTCCCGCTGTATCTTGTGTTTCACTTATGGGAATGATTCCTTGTCGACTCACAAGACCAACAGTAGGTTTTATTCCCACTATGCCATTAACTGAGCAGGGGCAAACTATAGAGCCGTTGGTCTCCGTTCCCACTGCCAAGACCGCCAAGTTTGCAGCTATGGCCACTCCAGATCCCGAGCTTGAGCCACATGGTGTGCGATTGAGCACATATGGGTTTTTAGTTTGTCCTCCTACGCCACTCCATCCACTTGAAGAATTAAGACCTCTAAAATTTGCCCATTCACTCAAATTAGTTTTACCCATAATCAGTGCTCCAGCCTCTTCCAATTTTGTAATTAAAAAACTACTTTGTTCTGGATAAGAGTCTTTCATAGCACGAGATCCCGCAGTAGTAGGCATTCCTGAAACATCTATATTGTCTTTGATAAGAACCGGTATTCCATGAAGAGGGCCTCTCCATTTTCCAGCAGCTAGTTCGGCATCTAATTCTTCAGCTCGCCCCCATATATTTGGATGCAAGGCAATTATCGAGTTTAGTTCTGGGCCTTGCTTGTCAATAGTGTTCGTTCTATCCACATAAAATTGTAGTACTTCTTTAACGCTTATTTCTTCAGCGAGATAGGCTTTAGATAATCCTTTGACATCAATCTCCATAAGTTTAGAACTTGCACGTTGGTCTACATTGCCTTCATTTGTTTTACACGAGAAAAAGGCATTCAAACTTAAGAGCGCAAAAAAAAATTTCAATTTTCTCACAATGGTTAATTTTAAAGTTGTATTAAAGTTAAGTTTTAAAATGAAATCTATTCTTCTGCTCATTGTATTACTCTTTATGTCTTGTCAAAAAAGCGCTGATTCCGTTCTTGAGGATACTATAATTTCCACAGGTGTTTTAAGCGAAAAAGACAGCTTGCATTTTGAGAAAAAAACAAAGTTGTTTCGCTCTGACGGAACCCTTGAAAGAGCGCAAATAGAAAAACACGGTTTTCACTCCAAACCCTTTTGGTATCAAATTAAGCGCTTAAACACCCCTTTACAAGAAACCTTTGGAATAAAAGAAAAAAGCGTTTTTACTTCTCCTCAAAACAACTACAGTGAAGAGCAAATAAAAGCCTTCAAAACGGCCGTGTACACTTCGCGGTTTGTGCTGTACCAGCCTCACGTTTTCAAAGACGAAAAAGCAAATATCTCTCGTCTTAAAGACAGTCTTTTTTTCAATCAAAAATGTTACCAATTGCAAATTGTATTTGACGATAATTCCAATGACGTTTGGAAACTCTTTATCAACAAAAAAAGTGGCTTAGTTCAAGGCTACGATTTAATACACAACGGAAGAAAAAGTCTTATTCACAATGAGAAAATGACCCAAAGCAAAGGCCTTTGGGTGCCTTCTGTAAGAACGAGTTATATGTTCGATCAGGACAAAGCTTTCGTCAGAGCTAAATATTGGTACGACTATACTGACAAATAATATTTGTGCTTTTTACTACTACTGAATTACTAGATCCATGAAAAAATCAGACTCTTTTTGCTATTCGTTTCGTTTGTGTTTTCAGCAAACGCACAAGAGAAAAAAGATAAAGGCTTGTCGATAAAAGCAGAGCTTTTTATTGAAATAAAATCAAACAAGATTATCCTTGGGCACAGAATGCTCCAAATAACACTTTACCTAAAGTGTCTAAAAACTAAAAAAGCTTTATAGATGCGAATTGACTAGACTGATAAGTTGATTCACGTCTACTACTCCAGACTGTCTCCACACTTGTTGACTGCTTTTGTACAACATCAATGTTGGAACTCCCCTGATTTGAAGTTTTGCGGATAAGCCCTGGTTGTTGTCGACATTAATTTTTAGTACTTTTAATTTATCGTTAAAGTGCTTTTTGACCTCCGTTAATATTGGCGACATTGTTTTACAAGGGCCACACCAATCCGCATAAAAATCGACTAACACAAGGTCAGATTGTTTGATTAATTCTGTAAAGTTTGCCATCTTATAGCTTTTATCTCTCAAAGTTATTCGAAATGAATTGGAAGTTTTATTATTCGTGTTACATAAGTCTCGTTTTAGTTATGTGTTTTTCTTGCACAAAGGACACCGAAATAAACCAAAAACCCAATGTAATTCTCATTATTGCTGACGATCAAGGATATGGAGACTTGAGTGCAAGAGGAAATCCTTATCTAAACACGCCAACTTTAGATCAGTTAGCCCATAGCGCCCTCTCATTTGAAAATTTTTATGTGAGTCCTGTTTGCTCACCAACACGAGCCGAATTACTGACTGGAAAGTATTATCCTAAGTCTGGTGTATACTCCACCTCAACAGGGGGTGAGCGTATTAATTTAGACCAACAAATACTCGGGGATTATTTTAAAGAAGATGGATACCAAACTGGATTTTTTGGCAAATGGCACAGTGGGCAGCAGTATCCTTATCATCCTAATGCCAGAGGGTTTGAAGAGTTTTATGGCTTCTGTTCTGGACATCTCGGACACTACTTTGACGCCCGCATTGAGCACAACGGTAAGGCCATCCGTTCCAAAGGCTATTTAACAGATGATCTTACGACCAAAACGATTGAATTTGCAGGTCAAAATGCAACAGAACCGTTTCTAGCCGTTTTGAGCTTGAATACACCGCACAGTCCAATGCAGGTTCCTGAGCAGTGGTATAAAAAATTTGACTCCATGACTATTGATGGGGGTGAGCGTGAAGACGTCAATCATTCTAAGGCCGCTTATGCAATGGTTGAAAACATAGATCACAATGTAAAACGCATAATACAAGCACTAAAAAAAAATGGGCTAGATGAGAATACTGTGTTAATTTATATGAGTGATAATGGCCCCAATGGACACCGCTTCAATGCCGGTCTAAAAGGCACCAAAGGTTCTACAGATGAAGGAGGGGTTAAAACCAATTTCTTTTTAAAATACTCGCGCTTTAAAGGTCGAAAAATTAAGCAACTCGCCTCTTCAATTGACCTGTTACCAACCTTATTGGAATTATGTGGAATCAACATACCAAAGGGTATAGACGGGGTGTCACTGATGCCTAGTATATTAAAAAATGAAATCAAGGATAAAACACTTTTTCACTTTTGGAACAATCAACTCAGTGTAAGAACCAAAGAGTATAAATTAGATACTCGTGACTCTTTGTTTGAAATACGTAAAGATCCCAATCAAAAATTTCCTGTTCAAAACGATTCTGTCTTTGCGCTACTTCAAACTCAAAAAGAAAAATGGCTGTCCAAATACCTCCTGTCAACTGAAGAAAAAAGACCTTTTAGTATTGCCAATGCAGCCGTATTTCCAGTTGTTTTACCCAGTAGGGATGCCTCCTTTAGCGCTGAGGTAAAAAGATCAAATCGTTGGCCTAATGATTCCTATCTCAAACAGTGGAAGTCCTTGTCAGACTCCATATTTTGGCCCGTCGAAAATTTCGAATCGGGATGGTATTATTTTACCCTTTACTACACCGCACCTAAGACCGAGGTGGGCGTACCTCTTGAAATTAAAATCAAGAATGGCAGTGTACAACAAATTGTTGAAAAGACCTTTGTGTCAAAACCGATAGGAGCTAGCGAAGACAGAGTACGCCGTATCGAGTCTTATATCAAAGACTTCTATCCCTTACGCTTTAAAGACAGTTTGTTTCTTGAGAAAGGCTTAGATACAATTGTTCTTCACAGAATGAAAAGTGGAGAACACAGTATAGAATTCCAAAAATTAGAACTCAGCCGAACTTCTAATCAATAGCACTAGAATCGTAAACCACTACTTTTTTCCACAAATGATTTGCAGACTCAACAAACTTTAAATGTGTCGGATCAACTTGGTAGGCCGCCTCGTCTTCAGCGTTGGCAAATATCATCATATAGAGGTAGGTATAGCTATTATCCACTACATCCCTTTGCTCTGTGGATGCAGGTCTTCCAAGATGTGATTTTATCGCCTGTGGATTAGTGGCCATTAGCTCTTTAATGGCTTTTTCAAAATCGGCACGGTCAGATGAATTATCAGGCTCATTGAGCCAAAATAAAACAGTGTGAACTAAAGGGCCTTCTAAAGGTTCTGCTTGAGAGAATGCTGTTGAACTCATTGCAATAACTAAAAATAAAATGATTTTTTTCATACTATTAATCGATGATGGCCTGATAAACTAAGGCTCTTAATTTTTGATGATCGTCTACATTTTGAATAGGAATCACCTGAGTGAAATAAACCACTACGAGTTCTTCTTTAGGGTCAACCCAGTAACTAGAATGATATGCGCCACCCCAGCCAAACTCACCTACAGAACCTAATTCACCTCTTAGACCTAAATCTTTCGATATCGAATACCCCAATCCAAAGCCCATTCCGTTTTGCCAACTGTACTCAATACCTCCAAGGTGATCTACAGTCATTAATTCAACTGATTTTCGAGACAGGATACGGTGATTGTTGTAGGTTCCTCCATTGAGCATCATCTGCAAAAACCTAGCGTAATCTATAGCGGTGCTCACTAAGCCAGCTCCTCCTGAGTAATTCTTACGAGGACCTTTTACATAAGCCCCTTGGCTCTGCATCGTCCCTTCCTTAGGGGCCCGAACTAATTTTTGATTAACCATATTGTAAACCGTAGCCAAACGGTTTGCCTTGTTCTTAGGCACGTAAAAATACGTGTCGTTCATTCCCAAGGGATCTAAAATATGTTCACTTAAAAATTCAGCCAAACTTTGACCTGAAACCACATTGACCAAAGCTCCTAGGATATCAGTATTATAACCATAGACGAACTGTGATCCTGGCTGTGCCTCATGTGGCAACACAGCTATGCGTTTTATTGTTTCCAAAACTGCTTCGTCTCTGTGCGCAAAATACCATCCTTGCAGGTCTGCTTCTGCCCACTTATCTGCTGCCACTCCATATCCATAACCAATACCCGCTGTGTGGGTGAGCAAATCACGAATAGTAATTTCTCTATTGGCAGGAACAACATCGTAAGAATCATCTTCATTTTTAGCGGCCACTGTGCTGTTTTTAAATTCTGGAATATATTTGCTAATAGGGTCATTGATTAACAATTGCCCTCGTTCTTGCAACATCATCACCGCTGTACTCACAATCGCTTTAGTTTGAGAGGCTATACGAAACATAGCGTCAGTACCCATTGAAATCTCATTTTCGATGTCTTGCATCCCAATAGCTTCGTGATATACGACTTGTCCTTTTCGAGCAATCAACGTCACTGTGCCCGGTAATTGCCCTTGATTCACATATTGATGAAAAGTGTGACTTAGGGTATTCAATCGCTCAGAAGACATTCCTACAGCTTCTGCCTTATTTTCAACCAATTGTTGGCTAAATAAAGTCGCCTGAACTCCCGTTAAAAGCAGGATAAATAAATATTTTCTCATTGTTTAATGGTTTAGTTAGTCTAACTTGTAAGTTATGAAAAAGGTGTGAGATTCACTCCATAACCAACCTTAAGCCATGAAAAAAACAATAATTTTTATAACTACAATAACGCTGCTTTTTGCCTGCGCAGAAAAAGAAGCCTTCAGCACTTATGCGCTTTTAAGTCAAATTAACGGGACACAAAAAATAACCGAGGTTTCGCCAACTGAAAACTCCGCCTTTGACGTTGATATTGCCATTGACACTGCTCAGCGTTTTCAGCAGATGGAAGGGTTTGGCTATACTTTAACTGGGGGCAGTGCGGCACATATCTTTAAAATGAATACAGCGCCTCAAGACTCTTTATTACAAGCTCTTTTTGGCACGCAAAAAGGAGCATTAGGAATAAGCTATCTGAGGCTGAGTTTGGGGGCTTCAGATTTAGATGAGTTTCCCTGGTCGTACAATGACCTAGATTCGAATCAAGAAGATAAAGAATTATCTGCATTTAGCTTGAGCAGAGATACTTTATACTTGCTTCCTATTTTGAAAAAAATAAAAAGCATCAATCCCAAAATACAATTGATGTCGTCGCCTTGGTCGGCCCCAAAATGGATGAAGAACAACCAAGACAGTAGAGGTGGAGAATTACTCAAAAAATACTATTCAGCCTACGCCTTATATTTCGCAAAATACATCAAAGCCATGGGAGAAGAAGGCATAAAAATAGATGCCATCACAATTCAAAACGAACCCCATCATCCTGGAAATAATCCCAGCATGTATATGATTTCTAGCGATCAAGCAGAATTTATTGGCGCTCATCTAGGCCCTCTTTTTGAGGCCCAAAACATTGACACCAAAATCATCATTTGGGATCATAACGCTGACGAATACAATTATCCTATCGAAGTGCTTAGTAATCCTAAAGCAAACACTTATATCGATGGATCAGCCTTTCACCTTTACGCTGGATCTATTACTGCCCTATCAGAAGTTCACAAGGCCTTTCCGTCAAAAAACCTCTATTTCACTGAACAGTGGACAGGGGCTCCCGGAGACTTCGAAAAGGATTTCAGCTGGCACTTTGAACAACTCATGATCGGGGCTCCAAACAATTGGTCAAAGGTCGTTTTGGAATGGAACCTCAGCAATAACCCCGAACTAAAACCGCACACAGACCGGGGTGGATGCACTAGATGTTTAGGCGCGATAACCATAGATCAGAACAAGGTAGTCGCCAACCCTTCGTATTACGTCATGGCTCATACCTCGCCTTTCGTTCGTCCAGGAGCTTTCAGAATCCATTCCACCCAACACGACAATGTGCCAAATACCGCCTACGAAAATGAAGATGGTAGCATCAGCGTTTTGCTGTACAACAAAAACGAAAAACAACATACTGTTCGAATTAGTGGGCTCGAAGAAGTTTTCACCTATACTGTTCCGGCTCAATCTGCACTCAGCGTCACTTTTTCCAAACCCTAATGAACGAATTGCAAGTTGCTTTCAATACCTACAGCATAAGTGACAATGATGAATTATCGCGCGTGATCAAATTGAACATGCCTACCTTCTTTAACCATGATGAAATTGAAGATTATCTTCTGTTTTTGAATTCCCAAAGGCAGTTTTACTTTACGGTATATAATGAAAAAAATGAGGTGGTGGGTGGATTTGGATATAGCCTTTTTTCTTCACAAGGGTACGCTAAAATAGATTGGATCTTTTTTGATCCTAAGATTCACGGCCAAAGAGTAGGAAGCGAGGCTGTTCGTTTTTGCGAAGCGCACATTTTACCTCATAAAGCAGTGAAAAAAATTGTAATCACAACCTCCCAAAAGACTTCTACGTTCTTTAAGAAATTGGGTTATACACTCGAAAAAACCCAGGCTGATTTTTGGGGAAAAGGATTGGACCTACACCAAGTCGTCAAATCAATTGGTTAAGCGCTAATACGCCCAATAAACCAGAAATTCCAATAGTGGTTTCCATCACGGTCCAGGTGGATAGCGTTTCTTTTATCGTAAGATTAAAATATTCCTTGAACAGCCAAAAGCCAGAATCATTCAAATGAGACAACATCAAACTACCAGAACCAATTGCCAAAACCATAAGTTCTGGGCTTACATCAGTAGCACTGACCAGTGGAAGCACAATACCCGCTGCCGTAAGCCCAGCTACAGTAGCAGAACCCACTGTAAATCGAATAACGGTAGCGATAAACCAGGCAATGATAAGTGGAGATATATTGATACCTTCTAACATCACTCCGATTTCTTGACTAACTCCACTGTCGACTAAAATTTGTTTTAGGGCTCCTGAGCCAGCTATAATGAGCAAGACCATTGTAATACCCTTAATTGAATTGGCATAAATATCCATCACCTCTTTTACGCTTTTACCTCTGCGAATTCCCAAGACGTAAGCGGCAAATAATACTGTAATTAATAAGGCGATAACAGGGTTTCCTATAAATTCAACAACGGTCATGGTTTGCGCTGACAAGCTGTTTATCTCTACAAGCACCGTGGCAATTCCAATGATGAGTACTGGTAATAAGGTGGTCAACAAACTTATACCTAAGCCGGGCATTTCTTCTTCAGTAAAAACGCGACTCGCTTGAAATTCTTTAATTGGTCTGGCCTGAACCTTTGGTAGAAAACGAACCAATACTGGCCCTGAAATTAGTATCGCAGGAATAGAAACAATAAATCCATACAACAAGGTTTTGCCCAAATCTGCTTCAAACATCACAGATAAAGCCGATGGTGCCGGGTGTGGCGGTAAAAAACCATGGGTAACCGACAGAGAGGCAAGCATGGGTAAGGCAACCTGAATTAAAGGTAGTCCTGTTGAAGCCGCAACCGTGAATACTAAGGGTACTAAAATGACAAAGCCTACAGAATAAAAGAGGGTAATACCGACCAAAAAGCCTGTCAGCATAACCGCAATTTTCGTATTTTTCACCCCGAAATAAGCGACTAAACCTTCGGTGATTCGCTGGGCAGCTCCACTCTCGGCAACAAGTTTGCCTAGCATCGCACCAAAGCCTAAAATCATAACTAAGAAGCCGAGAATATTTCCGATTCCCTTTTCTAAAGAACCCACCAATTGATCTAAGGGCATTCCTTGAAAGATTCCAATGCCTAAGGCGACTAGAATAAAAGAGATAAAAGTGTTTAATCGTATAACTGCTACAAGCAGAAATAACGCAAAAATTCCAATTCCAACTACAACTAACGACATCTTAAAGCCCTATCCTTTAGGTGTTTTTTCTTTGGAAAAGTCGGTCTTTTTCGACTTGACGTGTTTCTCTAACCAACGGTCCTGTTCCCAGATTAAATGTAATATGGTTTCTTTGGCTCTATAACCATGGCTTTCCTTTGGAAACATCACCAGTCTAGTGGTAGCGCCTAGTCCCTTAAGTGCATTGTAATAACGCTCACTCTGCATGGGGTAGGTTCCTGAATTATTATCTTCTTCTCCATGCACCAATAATAGCGGCGTTTTCATTTTATCAGCATGCATAAAAGGCGACATAGTATAATACACCTCAGGTGCTTCCCAGTAAGACCTAGGCTCACTTTGAAAGCCAAAAGGAGTAAGTGTTCTATTATAGGCCCCCGATCTTGCAATTCCAGCCGCAAAAAGATTCGAATGACTCAATAAATTAGCCACCATAAAGGCGCCGTAACTATGCCCCCCAACAGCAACTCTATCTCGATCAGCGTATCCTAATCCTACAACAGCATCAATCGCCGCCTCGGCGTTGGCTACGAGTTGGGGTCTAAACGAATCGTTTGGTTCGGTATCCCCTTCTCCAATAATTGGAAAAGCCGCTCGGTCTAAAACGACATACCCCTGAGTAACCCAATAAATTGGTGAACCCCAAGAAGGGTAAATAAATCGATTTGGATTATTGGTCTTTTGAGCCGCGCTACTTTTGTCTTTATACTCTCTTGGATAAGCCCATAAAATCATAGGAAGCGGATCGGGGTTTGTCTTGTCATAGCCTGCTGGCGTATAGAGCACGCCACTTAATTCCAAACCGTCTTTTCTTTGGTAACTCACGAGTTCTTTCTCAACGTCAACTAAGGCTTTAAATGGGTTTTCAAATGAGGTCAATTGATCGAGTTCACTTTGCTTAGCTAAATTGCGATAGTAGTAATTCGGAAACTCCTTTGGTGATTCTATTCGAAGATACAGGCGATTTTTATCGCTCTGATAATCCAAAATGCCTTCGTATTTATCAGTGTAGCTAGACTCATAAACTCGGCTCGTATTCGCGTTGCTCAAGTTTAAGCGGTCGACAAAAGGAAATTGGCCTTTGTCAGAAAACCCACTTCCGATTAAAAAAGCATTATTGCCTTCAAGGCTTAAAACATAGGTGTTGTATTTTGATTTTTGTGTCACAAATCTACCCGGGTCGCTGTAAACATCCTGATAGTTGCGATCGAAGATCAATTGAGGAATTTGTTCAGATTTCGAAGGGTCAAACACATAGGTTTTAGTGTTACGAGTATTCCACCAGCGATCACTAATTACAGCCGTTTTATCATTTCCCCAAATCACGTTGGAGATTCTGTTTTTAACCATGACCGTCATCTCTGGTGCTTTATTAAAAGGAGCCTTCCACTGGTAAAGCGCGTCTCTATACGCCACCTTGTTTTCAGGGTCTCCTTCATCTAAGGCCTGAGTGAAATACAAGGTAGACGCCTTATCTGCTCTCCAGGCTACAGACCGTTTGCCCTTTTTTGAAGCCATAAAACCTTTTGGTCGAACTTCTTCCAAAGGACTATCGTCCACAAGCTTGATTAGATTGGCGTTCATATCGTAAACATGAGTTTCCAGCGGAAAACGACTGTATGTAACCAAATACGAAAAAGGCTCTTTTAAAAAGCTTATCATTACATATTTGCCGTCAGGTGAGATTCGAATAGCCCTGTACATTCGTGTATCCAAAAAAGATGATATCTCTCCTTTTAAAGAGATTTTAAGAATTTTAGCTCTTGTCAGTTGTTTAAAATTATATGCGTCGCTCGGATTCTTGATTAGATCTTGATAGGTTCTATTTTGTGCTTTTTCTCCATTGTTTTCGGTGACCTTTGGTCCAGTTGGTGTTTTTTTCGAAGTGTCGATTAAGGCTTCTTTATCCTCTGGAACGACCTTAATCAAAAGTTCTTTGCTATTCTTTAACCAAACAAATTGAGAACCCAAACTCGCGTTGAGTTTAGCCTCATATATGCGTTTGGCTTTTTGCTGAGCTACATTTAAAACCCAAAGTTCTACTCCAGTAGAAGTGGTGTGAGTCATGGCCACATGAGATTCGTCTGGCGACCATGAAAAATTAGCAAAACGCGGGTTTTGAGGAAGACCATCGACTTGAAGTCTTCGCTCTTTTTGTTTTAAATCGACAACTTCAACCTTGGTGTAATAAGTTGTTCGACTTCCGATATGGGTATTAGGGTCTAATCTAAGACCCGCAATTCTAAGCTCAGGCTGCGAAAGCTCTTCTATGCTTTTATATGTAGGTCTGTAGGCAAAGACCATATGTTCGTCTTTAGAATCTCTAAGAACAGTAGGCGCCAAATCGACATCAATTAAATCATTAAGGGCTTTTTTAGGTGTTTGATAGCCCAAGTCTTGTTGTGCAAATAGCCCAGTGCAAACAAGAATTACAAAAAGCAGAGTCAGTTTTTTTCTCATGACAGGTTAAGTTGAGTTGTTATGAAATTACAAAATTCTTTAAGCCAATATTGGCCATGAGCCATAAGGCCTTATAATACGTCTATCTGTCTACTGTATTTAATAGACAGTGTTTGATTATTTATTTGATCGATCCAATCTTTGTCTTTCACAATATTGAGTACCACATATAAACCTGCATTTGCTTTTTGAAGCAATCCAAATCTGGCATTTAAAGAGGTGACATTTGTGATATTATTATACTGTACCAAACTCTGAACAAACATCTTAGGGGTAAACGAATAGCTCAATCGAGCTCCTGAAATCAGCGCATTCACGTCTCCATTGAGCAATCTTAAATCAGAGTAAGTCAGATTGATATTGGCCGAGAACTTATTGCCAGAACGAATGTTCATGGTGTTTGAAAACTGCATTCGATTTCCGCCGTAATATCCTCCAATAAAAGTTCTATTGTAAAAATTAATAGCCTTATTCGGATTCGTTATCAAGACAAACTGTAGTTCTTGGTGATTGTATTCTCCAACTGGAACTTCAACTCCAGTAAGTGAAAAAGGCTCAAAAACACCCTCTGTTCTAAAATTAATTCCAGTGTGAATTTCAAAGCCACTTGGCCAAACCCAGTGATTATCCACGTGTAAAAAACTACTGATTAAACGATTGTCAAAATCATAATAGCTAAACCCTGAGACATGGGGTCTAACTTCAAATATAGGCCCCAAATTTTTTGTTCTCCATTGTTTAAAAATTAAAAACTCGGGCTTTTTAAAAGAGGAGCGCAATAAAAACCCTACTTCAGGATTGAAGCCTTCACCGAGTTCAGTATAGCCTAGACTTACGCGCCAGCCATCCCAGTTATAATTTCCTTTAAATTGATATGCATGTTCTTGTTCCCGATCTTGAAGTCCATTGCTTTTAGCAATAAAGCCTGTTATGTCTGCCTTTTTACCTAGTCCTAATTTTCCGTCTACCGCAATGACGTTATTAAAGTTCTCTGAACCAGCCCCAACATCATTTTTACCCACCACAATAGCTCCTAAAGACGAACGGCTTTTTGAAAAGTCGTGATTGACTCGAGCAACTGAAAAATTAGTTCTAAAACCATTTTCGCTCACAGTTTCTGTTTGCATGCCTAAAAGCCCAACATTGGTTTGACCTACTTTACCTGAAATACGACCACCTCCTACAATTGGAACTACCGAGCCGTTTTCAGCAATTCCAATTCTACGGCTGAAAAATAAGTCTACCTCGCCAGGACTTCCTACTGAAAATTGCCCCGCATTTTCTAAGAAAAAAGCGCGCTTCTCTGGAAAAAATAAATTAAATCGATCTAAATTGATTTGCTGTTCATCAACCTCAACTTGAGCAAAGTCAGTATTATAAGTCAGGTCCAAAGTCAATCCTGGAGTTAAACTGTATTTTAGATCGATTCCAGCATCTCCATTGGTTTGAGAGCTGTTATATACCCCTGTATTATCTCTTATTTCTTGACCAATAACATACGGAAAGAGCTTAAGGTTTTTAGGATTCCTTAGTTGCATGCCATTCATTTTTCCAGCCATAGAGACTCGCTTGATTTCAAACCCAAGAGGCAAGGTCGCCCAAAAAGCAATTTCAGTGTTTTTTGCGATATTTCTTTGGAAGTTGATTCCCCATGTTTTGTCTTGGCCTGATAGGAACCGTATGGATTTCATAGGTATTTCAAACTCAGCGCTCCATCCGAATTCTCCTTTTTGAGTAACTACGTTCCACGAAGCATCCCAGTTTAAGTTAGTTCCGCCAATAACTCCTCCTTGTTGACGCCCCGCTCGTGAAAAGTTTCCGTCGCCTTCGTTATCAATCTGTGCGTCGTACTGTTTAGCATCTGGGTTAGTTCCGAACAAAAACCCGTTTTGTTGGTCGTTATAAGTGTCTATAATAAACTGAAAACTATCCTCGTCGTTGAGCTTAGCGTCTCTTCGCGAATCAGAGACTACGATACGCTCTGGGGTACTGTCGTAACAAACTACAGCCACCAAAAAAGAGTTGTTTGTATAGGCAACCCTGATTTCTGTTTTTTCACTTACAGCTGCTCCAAAGTTAGGCGTGACTTGAGTTAGATTAGTAATGGGGTCAATATCTTGCCAAACGGGATCGTCTATAACATTTCCGTCTATAACAGGTTCTGAAGTTTTTAAGGCTACAGGGGCAAAAGATGGTCGCTCTTTAAAATTATTTTGTTGCGCATTAATGTATTGTAGGCTTGTCAATAAGAGTACAAACCCAAATAGTCTTAGTCTCATATTTAGCGATGAATTAGTCGTAGTAGTGAAGATAGATTTTTTTTATCAAAAATTTAATCAGCACCTAAAGTAGTCTTGTATTGCTTTTGCATTGACTCCAGCTGACTTAGACTATCTTTTGCCAAGTTCTGCTGTTGCCCTATATCTGTTTTTAAATGAAACAACAAAGGAGTCTCACTATTCCCAAGTTCAATATTGGTAAAGCGACTCACCGCACGACGACCAGTATAGGGAGGAATATAAACCCAGTCTTTAGTTCTCAGAGCAGTTCGACCGCTAGCTTCGATAATTAAATCCTCGCGTCCCACCTGTGATTGACCCAAAAGTGTTTGATGCAAGTCATGACTATCAGAAGTGCGTTCTTCACTGTTTACTATAGCAGCCAAAGAAGAAAATAAATCGAGTTGACTGATAAGTGAGTTTGATGTTCCCGTTTTGATTTTTCCTTTCCAATAGACTACAAATGGAACATGAGTACCCGCTTCGAAGAGGCTGTATTTACCTCCTCTAAGTGGCCCCCAAGGTGTATGGTCGCCATTGCGCTCTACGGCTTGGTCTACATATCCATCATTTAAAACCGGACCATTGTCGCTTGTGAAAATGACAAGGGTGTTTTCTGTAATGCCCTCCTCTTCTAGTTCTGCTAATAGTTCTCCTATAACCCAATCTGCTTCAGCAATAACGTCTCCTCTTGGACCAAGGTCTGTAGTCCCAACAAATCTAGGGTGAGGCGTTCTTGGAACATGTGGTTGTTGCATGGGATAGAACAAGAAAAAAGGTTCTTTAGAATGCGCTTTGATAAATGTTTTCGCTTGATTTAAAAAAGCATCCGCCATGTCAATATCACTCCACAAAGCGTTTTTTCCACCTTTCATAAAGCCAATTCGAGGAATACCATTGACAATGCTGTTGTTGTGCCCGTGATCCCACATGACTTTTAAAAGTTCAGGGTTTGTCAAAGCCGTTGGCACGCCTTTAAAGTTCGTTTTATAATCCACTGCTATAGGATCGTCTTCTTCGAGACCAACCACATTACCATCTTCGATATAAACGGTAGGCACTCTATCTTGTGTGGCGGCTAAAATATAGGAATAGTCAAACCCTAATTCATTTGGACCTGGTGTTATGGTCTCGTTCCAATTCACATCTCCATCGCCTAAGCCCAAATGCCATTTGCCAATGATGGCCGTATAATATCCATTGGATTGCAGCATTCTCGGAAGGGTAGCCTGAGCAGTATCAATAATGAGCGGTGCCGTCCCTGGCAAAATTCGCGCACGCTTTTCTCTCCAAGGATAGACTCCTGTTAATAAGGCATAACGACTTGGCGTACATGTTGCCGAACTTGAATACGCATTGACAAAATTCAGGCCCTCGTTGGCCAAACGGTCCATATTTGGAGTGCTTATCGCCTTTCCTCCATTAAAGCCCACATCGCCAAATCCTAAATCATCCATATAAATTACTAGAATATTCGGAGAAGTCTCTTTTGGGGTAGGTTGACATCCAAGGGCTAAAAGCAGTAAAAGCGAAAAAAATAAAAAGATTCTCATTATATTGATAGTTAGTTGTTTTGAAACATTAATTTAAAAAAATCATTTTAAACTCTTTACCTCTTTTTCTCATGGGCATGAATACACTTGAACTCAGCAATCGACTAAAAAGTTTAGGTCTGAATCTGCCTCCGGCCCCTAAACCTCTTGGAGTATATAAGCCATTTGCCATTTCGGGCAACTATTTATATGTCTCGGGCCATGGACCTGTTCTTAATTCTTCTGAACTAATCAAAGGAAAAGCTGGCTTAGATCTAGATAAAGATCAAGCCAAAGAAGCAGCTCGTCAAGTGGGTTTGACCCTTTTGTCAACCCTTGTGACCTATTTAAATCCTGATATTCGTATAACAAAGGTTGTTAAAGTGTTAGGTATGATAAATTCGACCCCAGATTTCAATGAACACACATACGCCATCAATGGATTTAGCGAATTGCTCGCAGAGGTCTTTGGAGATGAAAACGGAATAGGTGCCCGCAGTGCTGTTGGCATGATGCTACCTCAGAATATCACAGCAGAAGTAGAAGCTATTTTTGAAATCGAGCACTAATATGGAATGGCACCTTATTAAGCATAGTAATGAGCTCTCTAGCCCNGCTCTTGTCGTTTATCCACAACGAATTGAGCACAATATTCGAGAAATGCTCAATATAGCTGTAAGTGCAGACCGACTCTGGCCTCATGTAAAAACACATAAAATGAGTGCGATAGTCGCCCTTCAAAAAAAGCAAGGCATCACCAAATTCAAATGTGCTACGACCTCAGAAATGCTTATGCTCGCTAGAGAAGGTGTGCATAAAATTCTCTTGGCACATCAACCCAGTGCAGAAAAAGTAAAAACGCTTTTAAGCGCTCAGCAAAAGTTTTCATCGACTGAATTTTCAACCCTCTGTGATAATTCAGACAGTCTTGCCCTTTTTGAACAACTGGCAAATAAACAGCAGGTGCAGTTAGGTCTTTGGATTGACATCAATAACGGCATGAATCGAAGTGGAATAGTGCCCGAAAAAGCCTTTGAGCTATACTTGAAAATTAAATCCTCCCCTAGCGTGCATTTTGCAGGGCTTCACATCTATGACGGACACATCCGTGACCGCGATTTAAATCAGCGCATTGCAAACTGTCAAGACAACTTTAAAACTGTTGAGAAGCTTATTGCTCAAATAGAAAATGAAGGAAAACAGTCTATCAAACTCATTACTGGTGGCTCACCAAGTTTTTTGCCCCACGCTTTGAGAAAGAATAATTATTTAAGTCCTGGAACCACATTGTTATGGGATTTGGGATATCAAAAGATTTGGCCTGAATC
This sequence comes from Flavobacteriaceae bacterium, assembly GCA_002691685.1. Classification (GTDB taxonomy): domain Bacteria; phylum Bacteroidota; class Bacteroidia; order Flavobacteriales; family Flavobacteriaceae; genus UBA3478. Next base: position 48,178 of record NZIQ01000081.1, read on the forward strand.
TCCTTTCAAACAGGCGGCCCTCATTTTAACGCGCTTAATCAGCAAGCCCGCACCATCCATTTATTGTTTTGATTTAGGTCACAAGGCGCTTGCCTCTGAAATGCCAATGCCTAGGGTTTCAATCATTGGGTTTGAAGATGCGCAGCACATTGGCCAAAGCGAAGAACACCTCATCCTAAAAACAGAATCTACTTTAAATTGTAAAGTGGGCGACTTGTTTTATGCCGTTCCTGTTCATATCTGCCCAACCGTTGCCAAATACAATGCGGCCTATGTTTGCCATGAGCATGAGGTCAAGGAAGTCTGGCCGATTGAGGCTAGAGATTATTTAATTCACTCTCCTTTATGAAATTTATTATAGACGCTCATCTAGATCTTTCTATGAATGCCATGGAATGGAATCGTGACCTTAGACACGAAGTTTCATACATCCGTAAAAGCGAAGCCGGACTACAAGATTTACCAGATCGTGAAAAAAATACAGTTTCATTTCCAGCGATGAGAAAAGGAAACATCGGCGTTTGCGTTGCAACTTTAATTGCTCGATATGTTAAGCCAGATAATCCCCTTCCGGGATGGAACTCTCCCGAACAAGCCTGGGCGCAAACTCAGGCCCAACTCGCTTGGTACAGAGCAATGGAAAGAGACGGTTCCCTAGTTCAGCTTAAAGCAGCTGCAGCATTAAAGCAGCACTTTGCAAACTGGCAACAAGAAAAAGAAATGCCATTGGGCTATATACTGAGTCTCGAGGGCGCAGATTCCATTATAAGCTTAGAACATCTAGAGCTCATGTACGAAGAAGGTTTACGCGCTATAGGAGCTGCACACTACGGACCTGGAACCTATGCGCATGGCACAGATGCAGAGGGAGGAATTGGACAAAAAGGCAAAGATTTGGTGAGAAAAGTAGAAGAACTAGGCCTCATCTTAGACCTCACACACCTTTGTGATGAAAGTTTTTGGGAGACCTTAGACTNTTATGCTGGACCCCTCTGGGCAAGTCATTCAAACTGCAGAATGCTTGTTCCCAATCACCGACAATTCAGCGATGAACAAATCAAAGCAATCGCCGCTAGACAAGGCATTATCGGCATGGCCTTCGATGCTTGGATGATGATTCCTGATTGGAAGCGAGGAATAACAACCCCTGAAGCCTCTGGACTTAAAATAGAAACCATCATCGCCCATATCGATCACGTCTGTCAATTGACCGGCAGCAGTGAACACTTAATGATTGGCTCTGATTTGGACGGTGGTTTTGGAAAAGAACAATGCCCCCATGATTTAGAAACAATTGCCGATTTGCAAAAGCTAGACGACCTTTTAAGCCAAAAAGGATATAGTCCCTCAGACATTGATAATATTCTTTACAAAAATGCGCTTCATTTTTTAAGTGCGCATTTGCCCTAACCTTTTTTGTTTAATAAGTTCATTCTGTTACCTTTAAAATAATAACCTAATGAATAACAAACATGAGAAACCCAAGAGACATTGTTAAAATAAGAGTGCACGACGGTATTGTAGGTTTAATTTACCTCGGCTCTGTAGCCTTGGCCAATGAATTTGGCTATAATTTTATTTATGTTGCTGTAGCCACCGCAGTGCTTCAAATTCTTAGCCCAATCACAAAGTTCTGTCCAGTATACACTATATTGAATAAGCTGATGCCAGATACTACTCCCATGCAAAATGGGAGCAGAACGGAGTAGTCTTTTTATTCAGGAGCGATTTCGACAATCATTTCAACTTCAACGGCAATACCAATCGGCAGAGAATTCATGCCAACGGCTGATCTTGCATGCTTACCTTTTTCTTGAAAAACCTCAACCATCAAATCAGAAAATCCGTTGATGACCTTGGGCTGATCTTGAAATTCTAGGGTGCAATTTACCATTCCCAATACCTTAACAATTCGCTTTACTCGACTTAAGTCGCCTAATTCATTTTTTAAAAGTGCAAGATGGTTAATTCCTGTAAGGCGAGCGGCCTGATACCCCTCTTCTAGGCTTAGATCTTCTCCTACCTTACCTTGAATGTAAGTGCCGTCACTTTGTTTTGGTCCGGTTCCAGACAAAAACAACAAATTGCCCGTTTGAACCACACTGACATAGTTAGCCACAGGTGAGGATGGCTCCGGCAAATCAATACCCATAGCTGCTAATCGCATTTCAGGGGTTTCAGTTTTTTCAACAGTAACCGCTTCTGTTTCTTTGCTCATGCATGAACTCAGTATAAGGAGTCCTGCCAACATAAAATTTCTCATACGTGTTTTAATTTATTGGTTTTTGATGTTTAATGTGTTTTGTCTTTCAGTATTCAAGGTAAGTTTTGTCACATCTGGTCTCGAATAATGCCCAACCGGATCAAAGTTTTGACGTTCTTCAAAGACCCTCTTCAATTCAATTTCGCTATAAATTAATCCTTCTTTGTGAACTATAGGCTCAACCAACCATTCTCCGTTTGGACCTGCAACTGCAGAACCTCCATCCGCT
>NZIQ01000082.1 GCA_002691685.1 Flavobacteriaceae bacterium
CGCGGAGGTCGCACAGTCGCTGCAGGCGAGCGCCGAGGGCACCAATTGGGTGGGCAGCGCCTTCGAGCAGGCGTTCCGCACCTCCATGACCATAGAGTCGCAAGAGGACCTGCGGGCGCTCTTCGATAAGGTCGACGTGAACGGTTTTTGGCGGACCAGCGGTCGAACCGGGGACCTTGCCAGCAGATGCAGACGGCATACCTGAGGCAGGGGTCAAAAAAGCGTATGGATATTCTCGAACGGCTAACCCCACTCGAACGGCCTTTGAAAATGCAATGGCTAGTTTAGAAAGCGGTGATGCAGGCTTTGCTTTTGCAAGTGGAATGGCTGCTATAGATGCGGTCATGAGGCTTATCAAACCTAAAGAGGAAGTTATTGTAAGTCGTGATTTGTACGGTGGCACGCATCGTCTTTTTAACAAGATAGGTGCCATAAACGCAATTACTTTTCATTTTGTCGACATGATGAATTTAGACGAAGTGAGCTCGAAAATAAATGAGCACACCAAAATGATATGGGCCGAGACACCTACTAATCCAACTATGCAAATCCTCGATCTTCAGCAGTTGGCGGAAATCGCTAAGCAACACCGTTTGTTATTTGCAGTTGATAATACATTTGCTTCACCATACTTGCAAAGGCCTTTAGAATTGGGAGCAGACATTGTAATGCATTCAGCGACCAAATACATTGGTGGACATTCTGATATCGTCGCTGGGGTTTTGGTTGTGCGTGATGAGGAATTAGCAAACCAAATAAAATTTATTCAAAATGCTACGGGAGCAATTTGCGGCCCTATGGATAGTTTCTTGGCGTTGAGGGGAATAAAAACACTGCATGTTAGAATGCAAAGACATTGTGAAAATACCGCTCAAATCGCCCATTTTCTCGCCAATCACAAGAAAGTAAGCAAAGTGCTTTGGCCAGGCTTCAACAATCACCCCAATCACGAGGTTGCTAAGTATCAAATGCATGATTTTGGAGGGATGCTTTCCTTCGAAACAAAAGACGACAGTCTAGTGTATTCTAAGGTATTGCTCAAACGCTTGACTTATTTTGTCACTGCCGAATCCCTTGGAGGTGTAGAGTCTCTTGCTGGAATACCAGCTTTAATGACTCATGCGGGAATGAGTGGTGAGCAGCGGCAGTCAATAGGAATCTCAGAAGGGATGATTCGCTTAAGTGTTGGTATTGAAGATGTTGAAGATTTAATTCAAGATTTAGCAATAGCATTAGATTTTTAACCCTTCTATTTGAAAAATCCTTAAAAAAAGCTATTTGAAATTTAGAAAATGATATAATTTAGCCGAAAAATTATCAATTATATTATGGACATTGCCTTACTCAATCAGAAAATAGAGCTTTTCATGGATGAAATAAAAGCTCGTAATGGCCACGAACCTGAGTTTATTCAAGCGGTTCAAGAGGTTGCCGAAACGGTTATTCCCTATATTGTTCAGCATGATATTTATAACGGAAAGAACATTCTTTTACGAATGGTAGAACCCGAACGTTTGATTTCATTTCGAGTCGCATGGATTGACGACAAAGGTGAAATTCACGTGAATAGAGGATATCGTATCCAAATGAATTCGGCTATTGGCCCCTATAAAGGTGGATTGAGATTTCATCCTACTGTAAATGCTAGTGTTTTAAAATTTTTAGCTTTTGAACAGGTATTTAAAAATAGTTTGACAACTCTGCCTATGGGAGGGGGAAAAGGCGGCTCTGATTTTGATCCAAAAGGCAAATCTGATGATGAGGTGATGCGTTTTTGTCATGCATTTATGACCGAATTATGTAAATATATTGGTCCAAATACCGATGTTCCTGCTGGAGATATCGGAGTTGGATCTAGAGAAATCGGATTCTTGTTTGGAATGTATAAAAAGTTGAGAAATGAGTTTACTGGGGTACTCACAGGAAAGGGATTGTCTTGGGGAGGATCTCGAATTCGTCCAGAAGCTACAGGCTATGGTGCTGTTTATTTTGCACAAAACATGTTAGAAACTAGAGCTCTAAGTATTGTTGGAAAAATTGCCGTTATATCAGGTTCAGGAAATGTGGCTCAATATGCGGCCGAAAAAATAATTCAACTAGGAGGAAAAGTGATTACGCTTTCAGACTCTTCTGGATTTATACTAGATGAGGAGGGAATCACTGAAGAAAAGCTCGCCTTTGTTCAAGACTTAAAAAATGTAAAAAGGGGCCGCATAAAAGAATATGTAAACGCTTATCCAAGTGCTAAATTTTTTGAAGACAAAACACCTTGGAGTGTGACTGGAGATTTAGCTTTTCCATGCGCAACTCAAAACGAACTCAACGGAGATGACGCAGCCCTTTTAGTTAAAAACGGACTTATGTGCGTGTCGGAAGGAGCGAATATGCCATCTACACCAGAGGCTATCGAAGTTTTTAGAAATGCGAAAATTTTATTTGCGCCAGGAAAGGCTTCAAATGCCGGAGGTGTAGCAACCTCAGGTCTTGAAATGTCTCAAAATTCACTTCGTATAAGTTGGACTAGAGAAGAGGTTGATCAGCGACTTCAAGGCATCATGAAAGACATTCACGATTCTTGTGTAGCCTATGGCAAAGAAGAAGACGGCTATTGCGATTATGTCAAGGGGGCTAATATTGCTGGATTTGTAAAAGTGGCTGACGCAATGCTAGCGCAAGGGGTGATTTAATTTTTTCCAAATGTGGAGGTAAAAACTAAAGGAGTTGTTTTAACTCAAATTAAATACGGTGATACTAGTTTAATTGTTCGTATCTACACTGAACAACATGGACTTCAATCCTATTTGCTGAGAGGGATACTAAAAAGCGGTAAAGGCAAATTAAAGGCAGCTTACTTTCTTCCACTCACTCAATTAGATTTGACAGCAGTGCATCGAAGCAAAGGATTGGAGCGTATTGTGGATGTCAAGCGTGATAAAATCTATAGCAGTTTGCACACCGATATTGCAAAGAGTAGCCTTAGTTTACTTCTAGTTGAAACTATACAAAATGCACTTAAAGAAGATTTCAAAGACCTTCATTTTTATCGATTTTTGATCAACTCTGCTAACTGGCTTGATGCCAATGAGCGACTAGGTCATTTCAATATTGTTTTTCTGCTTGGATTGTGTCGTTTTTTAGGGATAGAACCTCAAAAAAACTATAGGGAAGGATTTGTGTTTGATTTAAACGAAGGCGTATTCATTGCATCTGAGAATTTAAATGCCTGTTTGTCAATTTCAGCATCTTTTTATCTAAATCAGTACTTAGGCATAGATTTTGATAATAGTTTGACCATACAATCGAACAAAATGCAGAGAATGGAATTAATGCAGAGCCTGTTGAATTATCTTGAAATACACTTGGAAAACTTCTACACGCCAAAATCTTTCGCTGTCTTGAAAGACTTATACGCGTGAAAAAAGACCTAATTACGATACTCGTTCTTTTAGTGCAATACGGACTATTTGGACAGCAGTACATCGTTGAAGATTTTATGAATCAAATGCCGCTGCATGGCGTTGCGGTAGAGATACCTTCAAAGGGGATCACGAAATGGACCAATTTCGATGGTGAATTTTCTTTGGAGGACTTGAACCTTAGCGGAGCAGAAGTGCTAATTTTTAAATTAACAGGTTACAAGGATTACGAATTGCCTTTTTCAACCTTAAAAGCAAAGGTCAATTTAGAGAAAATTGAAAACGTCTTAGATGAGGTGGTTTTATCTGTTTCTAGATGGAAACAACAAAAACGTGAACTGACACAAAAGGTGGTTTCTATTTCATCAGCGGAACGCTCTTTTTTACAACCTCAAACTTCAGCAGACTTACTGCAAGCAAGCGGAAAAGTTTTTGTGCAAAAAAGCCAACTCGGAGGTGGTAGTCCAATCATAAGGGGGTTTGCGACAAATCGAGTCTTGCTTGTTGTCGATGGAGTACGTATGAATAACGCCATTTTTAGAGGGGGAAATATACAGAATATTATTTCTATTGACCCTTTTACGGTTGAGCGAACGGAATTGTCTTTTGGTCCAAATTCTTTAGTTTACGGAAGCGATGCGATAGGAGGAGTGATGAATTTCTATTCGAAAAATGCGCAAGTAAGTAATGCGGAGGAACTGCAAAAACGTTTCGGATTGAATTTGCGATACTCCACTGCAAATAATGAGCGTACAGTACATTTTGATCATGCCTACAGCAGAAAGAAATGGAGTTTATGGAGCAGTTTTAGCTTTTCTGATTTCTCGGATTTAAAAATGGGAAGTAGAGGATTAGCGGATTATCTCAGGCCAACTTTTGTAAAAAAGGTGAATGGGCAGGATGTTACAGTCGTCAATGATGACCCAAGAATTCAGAAATTTTCTGGATTTTCTCAAATCTACACCAATCATCAGCTTCAATACCATCCTTCAGAAAATTGGAAACACAGCCTTGGATTGTATTTTTCTCAAACCTCGGATTATCCGCGTTATGATCGATTGCTTCGTCCGGGGACGGAAGAGAATTTGCGTTACGGAGATTGGTACTACGGTCCACAAAAATGGTTGATGTTTCGCTGGACACAAGAACTTCACAGAGATAACACCTCTTACCGTTGGACAAATTCGTATCAAAACTTTGAAGAAAGTCGCAATGAAAGAGCATTTAATGATCCCATTTTATTTTCAAATCGCGAAAGGGTAAAAGCTTATCAATCTTCCATAGACGCGGAAAAAAAATTAGAACAGAATCGCTTGCGTTACGGTTTATCTTTAATCTACAATCAAATTTTTTCTGAGGGAAAACAAGTAGACCTTGATACAAACATTTCGAGTGCTGCACTTAGTCGCTACCCTGACAATAGTTTATGGACAAGCACCGGAGCTTATGTTTCTTTGGATTCGCAATTAATGTCTAGACTGAGATCTCAAATAGGATTGCGTTTTAATAGAAATTTTTTAAAGGCTAACTTGGAAAATGACTTGTTGAGTTTACCTTTTTCGGTGACCTCATTAACGAATAATGCATTTACGGGAAATTTTGGGTTGAATTGGACGCCAGAGCGCCAACTACAACTCAATTTGAATTTGGCAACAGGATTTAGGGAGCCCAATATTGATGATGTAGGGAAAATTTTTGACTCAGAACCTGGTAGCGTGGTTGTTCCTAACCCTGGACTGAAGCCGGAGTACGCGTATACAGTAGAATTAGGTTTTACCAAACAATGGAATTCTAAGGCCGTGATTAATGTGGCAACCTATTTTACCTATTTAAAAGACATACTGATTCGTAGGCCATTCGAATTGGATGGAGCTACAGAACTATTGTACAAGGGTGTTCTGAGTCAGATTCAAGCCATTCAAAACGGAACCTTTGCACGTGTTTTTGGATTAGAATGGAGCGGAAATTTCCAATTGAGTTCAAGAATTAAAATGAGCTCTAATGTTACCTATACCTTGGGAAAAGAATACGGACATGACAATTCTGTTTCATATAGCCGACACGCACCTCCACTCTTTTCAGACCTTCATATTAAATATTTAAATGGCCGTTTTTTATTGGACTTAAGTGCGGTTTATAATGCCGAAGTGCCATTTGAACGCCTTGCCTTAACTGAACGTTCAAAAGCGTTTTTATATGCCTTGGATCAAAATTCAAATCCTTTTGCCCCTAGCTGGACGACTTTAAATTTAAGAGCCCAATACAGGTTCAAAGAAGGGGCGTATACCTTTGGCGTAGAAAATGTACTAGACCAGCGCTATAGACCTTATTCGTCGGGAATAAGTGCTGCTGGACGTAATTTTGTTCTGGGCTACTCCAGACGTTTTTAAAAGACTTTGAATCCTCATTCAATTTCTTATTTTTGCAAACATTATAAAATGGAATGTACTTGTGGATCAAAAGTTTAATGAATACAAAGCTTTAAATCTCCCAGAAATTTCTGAGTCTATTTTAGAATTTTGGAATAAGGAGAATGTTTTTGAAGAAAGCATGACCGGAGGGGGAAAAAACGGAGAATATGTCTTTTACGAGGGGCCTCCGTCTGCTAATGGTATGCCCGGTATTCACCATGTGATGGCAAGGACGATTAAAGATATTTATCCCAGATTTAAGACGATGAAGGGCTTTCGCGTAAAACGCAAAGCGGGTTGGGATACGCACGGTCTCCCTATTGAATTAGGTGTTGAGAAAGAACTCGGAATTACTAAAGAAGATATCGGTAAAAAGATCAGTATAGAAGAATACAATGAAGCTTGTAAAAAGGCAGTCATGCGCTATACGGATGTATGGAATCAATTGACTGCTAAAATGGGTTATTGGGTGGATATGCGAAATCCATATATCACCTATAAAACCAAGTATATGGAGTCTGTTTGGTGGTTGTTGAAACAGATTTACGACAAGGGTTTATTGTACAAGGGCTATTCAGTTCAACCCTATTCTCCTAAAGCGGGGACGGGATTGTCTTCTCACGAGTTGAATCAACCAGGAACCTATCAAGATGTAACCGATACCACAGTTACTGCACAATTTAAGGCGCTTAAATCGCATTTGCCTTCTGCTTTTCAAGAGGTTGAAGAAGATGTTTACTTTTTAGCCTGGACGACTACTCCTTGGACACTTACTTCTAATACGGCACTTACCGTAGGTCCAAAAATTGAATATAGTCTTGTGGCCACATATAATCAATATACTTTTGAACGCATAAACGTAGTTATTGCAAGCGCTTTAATCAACAAGCAATTTGGTAAAAAGTTTACAGAGCTAGAAGATATAAATGAATTAAACGGTTTTGAAAAAACACATAAAACCATTCCGTATATCGTACTGAAAACCATTAAAGGTGAGGAATTGGTTGAAGCGAGGTATGAACAACTCATGCCATTTGTTCAGCCGTATCAAAATCCAGAAAATGCCTTTAGGGTGATATCAGGCACTTTTGTGACCACAGAAGACGGAACCGGAATCGTACATACCGCTCCAACTTTTGGTGCTGACGATGCGATGGCTGCAAAACAAGCAACACCAGTGGTTCCTCCTATGTTGATTTTAGATGAAAATCAGCAGGCTGTTCCTTTGGTAGATTTATCCGGAAAGTTTAGAGAAGAGCTAGGTCCATTTGGAGGAAAGTATGTCAAAAATGCCTACTATGATGAAAAGGATATTCCTGAAAAGTCTATTGATGTTGAAATTGCTATCCAACTGAAAATAGAGAATAAGGCGTTTAAGGTTGAAAAATATGTACACTCCTACCCAAATTGTTGGAGAACAGATAAGCCTATTTTGTACTATCCGTTGAACTCTTGGTTTATCAAGGTCACTGCTATAAAAGACAGAATGCATGAGCTCAACACCGAGATAAACTGGAAACCAAAATCTACAGGAGAAGGTCGTTTTGGAAATTGGTTAGCAAATGCGAATGACTGGAATTTATCTCGATCTAGGTATTGGGGAATCCCGCTTCCTATTTGGCGTACAGAGGATCATTCAGAGGAATTAATCATCGGGTCTGTAGAAGAACTCAAAATGGAAATAGACAAGGCAGTTGCTGCTGGAATGATGAATGAGAATCCAATGACCGATTTTGTTGTTGGCGATATGAGTGATGAAAACTACGATCAAATAGATTTACACAAACACATAGTTGACGATATTATACTGTGCGCTTCCAACGGACAGGCGATGTATCGAGAAACTGATCTCATTGATGTTTGGTTTGACAGCGGATCTATGCCTTATGCACAATGGCACTATCCATTTGAAAACAAGAAATACATCGATGAAGCAGCAACACATCCGGCTGACTTTATAGCCGAAGGCGTTGATCAAACTAGAGGTTGGTTTTACACCCTTCACGCCATCTCAACTATGGTATTTGACAAGGTCGCCTACAAAAATGTAGTTTCTAACGGACTTGTCTTAGATAAAGAAGGAAAGAAGATGTCAAAGCGCTTAGGCAACGCAGTCGACTCTTTTGAGACACTTAAAAATCACGGTGCAGATGCTACGCGTTGGTATTTGATTTCCAATGCCAACCCATGGGATAATTTGAAGTTTGATATTGAGGGCGTCCAAGAGGTCAAACGTAAATTTTTTGGAACGCTGTACAACACTTACTCATTTTTAGCACTTTACGCTAATATTGATGGATTTACATTTAAAGAAGATCGGCTTGCAGCAGATCGACTTTCTGAATTAGACCAATGGATTTTATCTGAATTAAACAGTTTGATATCGGCCGTAGATGAGGCTTATGAAGACTATGATGCGACAAAAGCCACCCGCATGATTTCTTACTTTGTTCAAGAGAATTTGAGTAATTGGTATGTGCGTTTAGGCAGAAGGCGTTTTTGGAAGGATGCCTATGGTGATGATAAACTTGCAGCTTATCAAACGCTCACCTTCTGTTTATTTACCCTTTCTAAGCTTATGGCTCCTGTGGCCCCTTTCTTTGCAGAAAGACTTTATCTAGATCTTGTTCAAGTTACCGGTTTAGCTTCTTCTAAAAGTGTTCATCTCGCTTCATTTCCAACAGTTGACAATGACATGATTGACAAAACCTTAGAGGCTAAAATGCAATTGTCTCAACGCATATCCTCCTTGGTGTTATCTATCCGTCAAAAGGAAAAACTCAAGGTGAGGCAACCTCTTCGAAAAGTAATGATACCTGTGAATAGTGATGAGGAAAAAAATGCCATTTCTGCGGTTGCACATTTGATCAAAAACGAGGTAAATGTTAAGGAAATCGAATTGCTAGAAGATGCCTCCGATATTTTAGTCAAACAAATCAAACCCAACTTCAAAGTTTTGGGGCCTAAATTTGGTAAAGAAATGAAGACTGTTGCTCAAATTATTCAAAATTTTGAGCAGGAGGATATTCATACATTTGAAAAAGAAGGAGTACTGACTATTCAAGTTGAAGAAAGTTCGTACGAATTGACCGTTGAAGATGTGATTATTTCCAATAAAGATATAGAAGGATGGTTGGTTGCGAGTGCTGGACAGATCACCGTTGCTTTAGATGTCAATTTAGATGATGATTTAATCAAAGAAGGAATCGCTAGAGAATTGGTTAATAGAATACAAAATATAAGAAAGGACAGTGGTTTTGAAGTTACAGACCGCGTGGATGTTTACTTTCAGGGTTCAGTAGAACTTGACTCGGCTATAAAAAACAACGAATCTTACATAAAGACAGAAACATTGTGCGAAAATATTTATATTGAGCGCGAAATTACAGATGGAAATGCCGTGGAATTTGACGATATAAAAACGAGTATTAAAGTATTAAAACGATAATTATGAGTGAGAGTTTAGTTCGATTTAGCGATGCTGATTTACAAGAATTCAAAGGAATAATTACTGAGAAAATCCAAAAAGCAGAAGAGCATTTGGAGCTTTTACACAGTGCCTATAAAAACGACGGTAACAATGGAACCGAGGATACTTCACCAACCTTTAAGGCATTCGAAGAAGGTTCAGAAACTATGAGTAAAGAGGCGAATACACAATTAGCACTTCGTCAAGAGAAGTTTATTCGAGACTTAAAAAACGCCTTAGTTCGAATTGAAAATAAAACCTATGGTGTATGCAGAGTTACAGGAAAACTCATCAATAAAGAACGTTTAAAATTGGTTCCTCATGCCACCTTGAGTATTGAGGCTAAAAATATGCAGAAATAAGTTGCTCTACAGGCGACTTTTGCACCTCGTTCTTTTGTGGAGTTCCTTGCTTCAAGGACAGCAGCTTTCTTCAAAAAACATAGCTGTAGACCTTCAAAAGAAGCTGAACGTAGACTTGACCTACGTAGCTCATTTTGAGGTTGATACCCATCAGGAGAATTACATTCAAACTGAACTCGCTGCGGAAGGTGAGTATCGTGACATGTATAACTTGTCTATTCTAGAATCAGAGGATATTTACGATATTTCGTTATCAAAAAACCCTTTGTATTCTAACTTTAATGATAAATTAAGCGCACATAAAGTATTAGCAATAACGCTAAAGATTCTTGTGCCGTCGCAAATGGTACTTGATATCGATGGATTAAACAGTATTGTCTATACCAAGGGGAACTATAGAGAATTAAATGTATTTTTGAATGAAGGGATATGTTTTTTGCATCACAATTCAATAAAATCGAAGATAATCACTGCAAAGGCGGATGTGTATTTGGAGATGAGCACCATTCCTGAGCTTATATTTTTTCAAAGTGCCTTTGCCAATGCTCCAATAAATGAAACGCTCGAAATAGATGCCTTGTGGGTTGTAAAGTCGAGAGCAGGAAACATTTATAGGTCTAACAGATAGAAAAATGAATATAGATAAATACGCGAAGAACTTTTCGTTTATGAATAAGAGGACGGCATTGATTATAATCTTTGTGGCTCTTTTGATTGACCAACTCTCAAAGATTTACATCAAAACAAATTTTTATTACCAAGAATCGTTGGAAGTATTCTCTTGGTTCAAAATTCTGTTTATCGAAAATGAAGGAGCTGCATGGGGAGCTAAAATCAGTGATTTTATACCCATTAGTGAAAAGACTTCTAAACTGATACTCTCTTTATTTAGGTTAGTTGCAATTTCTGGTATTGGTTATTGGCTGTGGGACAGTATAAAGAAACAGGCGCCAGGAGTATTGATATTTTCACTAACTCTTATTTTTAGTGGAGCAGTTGGAAATATTATTGACTCCTTGTTTTATGGATTGATTTTTGATGAGAGTAGCACTATGCATATAGCATCTCTTTTTGCAGATGAGCCTTATTCTGGAATGTTTTACGGCAAGGTGGTCGATATGTTTTATTTTCCTTTAATCGATACTGTTTTGCCTAATTGGATGCCTTTTGTAGGAGGAAATCACTTTCGGTTTTTTGAACCTGTTTTCAACGTGGCAGATTTCTGTATTAGTTTTGGGGTTTTTGTTCTTATTTTATTCAATAAAACGGCTTTTAGTCAAGAGGATTAAATACATAAACGCGCTGAGGCGTGACACAATAATCTAAATCTATATCGTGTGGGGCTGTATCTATTTGTTCTTCGGCTTCAAAAAAGCTTAGTCCTACTTTTAGCACGTCTTTTTTACACATTCTAAGAAATCGGTCGTAAAAGCCTTTGCCATAACCAACTCTATTGCCATTTTGGTCAAAAGCGAGTAAGGGAATAAATACGATATTTAAGATTGATGTATTAATAGTTTTGCCTTTTACTGGCTCTGGAATCCCCCATTTATTTATGAGCAGAAGCGTGTGTTCAGTAAGTTGAAAATGTTCTAATTCAAGGCGCTTAACCTTTGGAATATAAATATGCTTTTCTTTGGCTTGAAGTACGGTGATCAGAGGGGTTGTATCCACTTCTTTTTGAGTCTCAATAGGCAAGAAAATATGGAAGTGCTCAAGTTCCCAAACAGGAAGTTTTAAGCATTGATTGGCAATATCAATGCTCAAGTCAACACGCTCTTTTTCACTTAGAGCAGCTCTTTTTGATTTATAAATTTTCCGATATTCACTTTTGTGCATAAGAAATGGATTCCTTGTCAAGTGTTAAAAGTACAAAATCACGGATTTAGTAATTTCGTAAAATGCAGGGGCAGTACAAAAACGAACAATTGGAGATACAGGTAAAAACATTACCTGAAATCCCTGGGGTTTATCAGTTTTTTGATCAGGAAAAACGAATGCTTTATGTGGGAAAAGCAAAGAATCTGAAAAAGAGAGTTTCGTCTTATTTCACTAAAACGCATAGCTATGGAAAGACCAAGGTTATGGTCAGTAAAATAAGAGAAATTAAACACGTTGTTGTGAAGACGGAGTCTGACGCTTTGTTGCTTGAAAATAACATGATCAAGTCACATCAACCAAGATATAACGTGCTTTTGAAGGACGATAAATCGTATCCTTGGATTTGTGTTAAAAAAGAGCCTTTTCCTAGAGTTTTTGCCACTCGTAGATTTATAAAAGATGGGTCTCAATACTTTGGACCTTATACGTCTATGAAAACTGTTCGCACACTCTTGGATTTGTTTAAATCCGTTTATATGCTCAGAAGCTGCCACTTTGATTTATCCCCTGAAAAGGTGGAGTCTAAAAAGGTAAAACTATGTTTAGAATATCACATAGGAAATTGTGCTGGACCTTGCCAAGGTTTACAATCCGAAGAAGATTATGAGATTCAAATAGAGGCTATTACCAATATTATAAGAGGCAAATTAAAGCCTTCGTTAACATTGCTCAAGAACCAAATGATGACTTTCGCAACCAATTTACAATATGAGAAAGCACAAAAAATTAAAGATCGTATCGATATTCTAGAACGTTACCAAGCTAAATCCACTGTGGTTAATCCTAAGATTTCTGAAATTGATGTTTTTAGCATTCTTGAAGATCATTCACATGCATATATTAATTACTTCAGATTGGTTGAGGGGTGTATTGTTCAGTCACATACTTTGGAGTTAAAAAAGAAACTAGACGAGGGAAAAGAAGAACTCCTGTCACTTGCAATTGTGGAGCTTCGACAACGGTTTAAATCTACTTCCAAGGAACTTTTATTGCCTTTTCCTGTTACCCTTACAGAAGACCTAAAAGTGACCATTCCTAAATTGGGCGATAAAAAACAATTGATTGATTTATCCCTTAGAAATGCAAAATTTTATAGACAGGATCGTTTCAAACAAATGAAAATTGTAGATCCAGAGCGTCACAGTACTAGAATTATTGCTCAGTTAAAAGCAGATTTACGCATGAGTCAAGACCCATACCACATTGAGTGTTTTGACAATTCCAATATACAAGGAAGTAACCCAGTAGCCGCCTGTGTTGTCTTTAAAAATGCAAAACCTTTAAAGTCAGAATACAGACATTTCAACATTAAAACGGTTCAAGGTCCAAATGATTTTGCATCAATGGAAGAGGTTGTTTTTCGGCGTTACAAACGATTACTTGACCAAGATGAACCGCTTCCTCAGCTAATTGTAATAGACGGAGGAAAAGGACAGTTATCATCCGCTTTAAAGGCTTTAGAATTACTAGGGTTAAGAGGAAAAATAGCGATTATAGGAATTGCCAAGCGACTAGAAGAAATTTATTTTCCTAGTGATTCAGATCCGTTGTATTTAGACAAGCGTTCAGAATCTTTGAAACTCATTCAATATTTGCGAAATGAAGCCCACCGATTTAGCCTTACATTCCACAGACAAAAGAGGAGCTCTTCAGCCATACAAACGGAACTATTGAATATTGATGGGATAGGCTATAAAACAGCGAATCAGTTATTGAGTGAATTCAGATCGGTAAAAGGTGTTAAAGAGGCTTCTCATGCCGATCTTGAAGCCTTGATTGGCAAGGTGAAATCGGAAAAAATTCGGGCTTATTTCAAGCTCAATTCTTAAAAAAAACATAATAATATGCATTTGGCGCGTTAAATAGCGTTAAAAAGAAAATAAGGCCTTGGTCATGCTGTACTTTCATAGTGTTCAAAAATTTGTTTCGTTATAGATTTCATAATTTAAAGTTTGGTTGGTTGTTGAAAAGCCTTGGTATTATTGTCAAGGCTTTTTTATTTTTGATGTGTGAAAATGAAAAAAACACTTTTTATATTTTTAATTACCTCGGCATTTTCTGTTTTGAGCGCCCAGAATTATCAAGCATTTCAGGAAGGTGAATGGCTGAAATACAGACTGCACTATGGATTTTTGAACGCGAGTTACGCCACAATTAAGTTGGAAAAGGCAGAAGTGAAAGGGAAAACCGTTTTTAGAGCTATAGGAAAAGGAAAGACCACTGGATTTGCCAGTTTATTTTTTAAGGTGGATGACACTTACGAAAGCTTTTTTGAGTTAGATTCTGTTCGTCCGGTTTATTTTAAGCGTGATATTTATGAGGGTGGATACACCAAACACATTGAAATTGATTACGATTTTGATCGAAATAGCGCAAAGATTTACAATATTAAAGACAGCACTTCTTTCTCACTCGAAATACACGATAAAATGCAAGATATTTTATCCTCCACCTATTATTTAAGAGAAAATTTTTCAACGGATAATTTGAAAGTTGGTGACGAGATTCCGCTGGACATGTTATTTGATGATGATGGGGTTTATGATTTTAAACTTCGATATCTAGGAGAGCAAATTGTTAAAACTAAATTTGGGAAGGTTCCCTGCCTAGCCTTCAGGCCCTTAGTAAAATCTGGAAGGATATTTAGAGCGCAAGAAAGTCTCACCCTTTGGGTAAGTAATGATTTGAATAGAATTCCGATAAGAATCCAGGCTGACTTGAGAGTAGGATCGATAAAAGCTGATTTAGAAGGCTATAACGGATTAAAGAATCAATTTACCTTGATAATGGACTAAAATGTCGGGTTTTTTACTGAAATTCGTGCCATGATCGAGTGGCATCAAACTACAATAAGATTTTCAAAATTCTTTGTCATTACCATTGGCCTTTTTCTGCAGGCTTGTGGATTTTCTGGTGATAAGGAAAACCAAGACAGCATCGATTGGAGCTATGAAACGCCTAACACTTCCGTGGAAATGGAATACGGTATCAATATGTGTGATTACGACCTTGTATTGGACACTATTCGTTCTGGAGACACTTTTGGAGAGTTAATGAATAAGCATAAGGCTGATTACCAAAAAGTAATTCAAGCTACTCGCTCGTACAGAACTGTTTTTGATCTGAGAAGAATTAGGAAAGGCAGACCTTATCGTATACTTAAATCGAAGGACAGTCTTAATAAAGCTCAAGTCTTTATTTATGAAAATGACAAGTTAAATTATACACTTGTTGATTTTAGAGATACGGTTGAGGTGAGCCGAAAGCAACGTCCATATTTCCTGGTTGAAAAAGAGTACGCAGGAGAAATTAAAAGTTCACTCTATATGACACTAGATGAGCTAGGAATCGACCAAAATCTCAGTCTTTCACTTTCAGATATCTACGCTTGGAGCATCGATTTTTTTAGACTTTTTAAGGGGGATAAATTTAAGACTATTGTGCGTGAGCGTTATTTAGAAGATGGTTCGTATATAGGAATTGATGGAATTACCGCAGCTTATTTTGAACACAAGGGAGATTCCTATTACGCATTTGCGGCAAAGGTTGATACCGTCAGTGGTCAAATTGATTACTTCGATGAAAAAGGAAATAACTTGAGAAGAACCTTTCTCAAGGCTCCTTTGAAATTTGCGTCTTATCGAATTTCTTCTCGGTATAATTTGAAGCGAAGAATTGCATATTACGGCAATCGAGTAAGACCACATAAAGGAACAGACTATGCAGCTCCAATAGGCACACCAATAATTGCTACAGCAGATGGTGTGGTTACCGAAGCGAGAAGAAAAGGTGGAAACGGCATTTACGCAAAAGTCAAGCATAATACCACCTATTCTACGCAATATCTGCATATGAGAAGACTTAATGTAAAACGAGGGCAAAAAGTTAGACAGGGCCAAGTAATTGGATGGATTGGAATGACCGGTAACACAAGTGGACCTCATGTGTGTTATCGCTTTTGGAAAAACGGAAGACAGGTTGATCCTTTGAAACAAAAATTACCTGCAGCCGCTCCAATCGATAAATCTTATGCTAATGCGTTTTTCAATTATGTACAATCACCTCTAAATCAACTCCGTTGTATTGATTACGATTTTGAGCGCCTCAATTTTGACACCTCAAGACTATCTTATATAACTCCCGAAACAACAAATGACACTCAACAAAACCAATCCTAGCAAAACGAAAAGCTGGGAATCACTTCAAAGTATCAGTGAAAACTTAAAAGCTCAATCCATCTTATCTCTTTTTGAAAACGATTCTCATAGGGTTTCGTCGCATACTGTGAAGTGGGAGGAGTTTTTGATTGACTTTTCAAAAAATAAAATAGACCAATCTGCATGGGATGCGCTTTATTCTTTGGCTTCTGAATGTAAGTTAGAAGAGGCAAAGAAGTCTTATTTTGAAGGAGCTACAATCAACGAAACAGAGGGTAGAGCTGTTCTTCATACAGCTCTAAGAGCACAAAATACTGCCGTGCGAATCGATGGTGTTCCTATAGATGAAGACATTAAAGCAGTTAAAGAACAAATGAGACGTTTTACGTCTTCAGTTATTGAGGGATCACATAAAGGGTTTACTGGAAAATCAATTACTGATGTGGTCAATATTGGTATAGGAGGTTCAGATTTAGGTCCTGTAATGGTCGTAGATGCGATGGCTTATTACAAAAATCATTTAAAAGTGCATTTTGTAAGTAATGTTGACGGAGATCACATCAATGAAGTTCTTAAAGACTTAAATCCTGAAACGACACTTTTTGTAATTGTTTCCAAGTCATTTACTACCCAAGAAACTTTAGCTAATGCTACTACAGCTAAAAAGTGGTTTTTAAATTTTGCCGAGGAAAAATGGGTGGCTAATCACTTTGCAGCGGTTTCAACCAACCTTAAGATGATTGATGAATTTGGAATTGATCAAAAGAATGTTTTTACCATGTGGAATTGGGTTGGAGGAAGATTTTCACTTTGGAGTTCAGTGGGATTATCCATTGCAATGGCAATTGGATATGATCGCTTTGAAGAACTATTGAACGGGGCTCAAGGAATGGATGAGCATTTTTATGAAGCTCCAATAGCATTAAATATTCCAACTCGAATGGCGCTCTTGAGTGTGTGGTACAATAATTTTTTAGAAGCTGAAACTGAGGCTTTAATTCCTTACACTCAGTACTTACAACGATTCCCTGCCTATCTTCAACAAGCTATTATGGAGAGTAATGGAAAGGGAGTTGACCGGGAAGGTAATGAGGTGACCTACCAAACAGGTAATATCGTATGGGGCGAGCCTGGGACTAATGCCCAACATGCCTTTTTTCAATTAATCCACCAGGGCACAAAGTTAATTCCTGTAGATTTCATAGGTTTCAAAAGCTCATTGCACGGCGATCAGTCACATCACGATAAATTGATGTCAAATTTCTTTGCGCAAACAGAAGCTTTATTAAATGGGAAAAGTGCTGAACAAGTTAAAAAGGAACTTATTTCTGAAGGGAAATCACTACAAGAAATCAATGCGCTATTACCTCACAAAGTTTTTAAGGGGGATAATCCAACGACGACTTTATTGATAGATCGACTTACTCCTTATAACTTGGGTGCTCTTATTGCCGCATACGAGCATAAGATTTTCGTTCAAGGGGTAATTTGGAATATTTTTAGCTATGATCAATGGGGCGTTGAATTGGGGAAGCAGTTGGCAAAGACAATTTTAGATGAATGGAATACTAAAAAAGCGGCATCTCACGACCCTTCAACGAAAGAATTAATATCTTACTACAGACAAAATAGTTGAAAACCATACAAGACATTCTCACTTCGGCACACTCTGTCCTAGTTTACATTGTTCTTATCGTTCTTATTTTGGCATTTTTAAATGCAGTTTCAGGGTGGCTTTCTAAGAGAGAAAAGTTTGAAATGAGTAAAGACTTAAGAATTAGTTTGTTTGCTCTTATTCTTTCGCATATTCAATTATTACTTGGTTTGATTGTGTATTTCATCTCATCAAACGGTCTTAATGCCATCACCTCTATTGGTATTGGAAATTTAAACTCAGCAGCCCGTCTCATGGCTTTGGAAAATCCTACTACTAATATTATCGCTATAGTTTTAATTACTATTGGATGGTCAAAACACAACCGTAAAGAAACTGCCGAGGCTAAGTTCAAAATGATCTCACTTTATTACGGTCTAGGACTGCTTCTAATATTGAGGAGGCTTCCTTGGAGCCAATGGTTCGGTTAAATCTACGTAAACAGGATAATGATCACTATACCCATTCGTATATGAAGTTCCTGAAAAGGAACGTAAAGGATAACCTTTATAAGGCCCTATTTGCTGGGTCATAAATGAAGGATTAAATACACCTATTTTCTTTAGCTGTAAATTTTTTGAAGTCAGAAAATTTGCGGTGAATAATATTTGATCAAATAGATGCCAGCGGTCGTGGTGAGCAATACTTCCTATTCCTTTTTTATATAAGATTCGCATGGGATTGCACAAGGTGTCTCCATATTTTTTTCCATTTTCAAGCACCTGTATCGAATAATTGACTGGGTCATCATTGAAATCTCCCATAACCATAATTTGATTAGCTGCATCTAAAGACAAGAGAGAATCAACCAAAGACCGACTTTTATAAGCAGCCTTGATTCGAAATGGATTAGACCTGCTTTGTCCACCACTTCGAGATGGCCAATGCACCACGATAATATGTAATAATTGTCCATTCATAAAACCACTCACTACAAGTTGATCTCTAGTAAATTTGCGTTCACTTTTATGATTACTTAAGTACAAATTATGGTATTCATAATGGAGTAAATTATAGATGTTGGGACGATACAAAAGGGCTACGTCAATTCCTCTTTGATCTGGACTGTCTTGGTGAATTATGTTGTACTTCACTCCTAATTGAAGAAGTTTGTTTTGCAAATCGCTAAGAACTTGCGCATTCTCAATCTCGCATAGACCGATAACGCTAGGCCAATTATTATGTGGTAATGCCATAGCCTTAAATACCTCTGCAACTTGATAGAGTTTAGATTGGTATTTTTCTTTGGTCCATTTGAACTTTCCTTGAGGAGTTCTTTCGTCATCTTTGGTCAAGGGGTCGTCATAAACATCAAAGAGGTTCTCGCAATTGTAAAAAATAATTCTCGAATTTGCTTGCCCCATCGCCCTTGTACTTAGAATACTAATAATTACAAATACGCATAATCTTTTAACCATTTTACAATTGTAATCAAGTTGAATGCAAGTGTATTGCGCTGTGTCAACATATGTTTGCTCAAATTAATTAATTGATGAAAAAACTAATATTTTCTACTTTGATGTTCGTTTACTTGAGTATTTCAGCTCAAGATATTACCAATACGCTATGGAACTCATATTTGAATACCGAGGAATTACCATCAGCCTTACAAAGCAGAATGTCTACGTTTTTACGAACAGCTTCTTTTGACTGGAGTCATGTATGGTACAACAAACGAAACTTAAATAATAGAGAATCACAATTTATGTTCAATGGCTCTGAGGTTAATAGATTACTCGACGACACTCATGATTGGAATATGTGGTCTGGTTTAAATGAAGTATTGCGTAACAATACACAAATAGAAGGAATAAAATCATATGAATATGTAATAGGCAGACTTGGAAACATTCAAACTTTTAAAACAAATCCTTTTGAACTTCGTCAAGGAAACCGATTAACCTTAAGCAGTTCAAATAGATCATATCGTTATAGAACTCAGTATTATTTTAATAAAATTGGAGAGCGAAATGCCTTCGCTTTGGCCACTAGTCTAAGAGGGGCTAAAGAAGGTTATTACGAAGCTAGCCCTTATTTATCAAAAAGTGTTTTTGCGGCATATACATGGCGAAAAAAACCACATCAATTTTATGTTGGATACAGCGGTGTCGAGACTCAAAGGGCTACGATGAATTTCATCACTAAAGAAGTATTTGATTTGTACGGGCCAAGGTACAACCCCTATTGGGGAGAATTCAATAATTCAAATCGAAATTCAAGAATTAAACATCAAAGAAATCATTTAGCACAGTTGAATTGGAGTTATCAAAAAAGTAATTTCCAAATGAATTTTGGGACAGATTTTATAAATAGTATTCACGCTAAAAGCAGATTATCACACCAAAAGGCATCAAATCCCTTACCAACATATTATAAAAACTTGCCCAGTTATTCTTTGTCAAATTCAAATAGTTCTTGGGTTGGATTGTTTAAAACGCATTTGATTCAAAAAGAAAAGCCTCAGATCAATTGGGCGGATTTATTTCTGGCAAATTCCCAAGAAGATACAGATTTTACCCCCTATACTTTCTTAGAGGATGTCGAAATAAGATCAGGCACTAATGTATTTTTTCATCTAAAAAAGAACTTTACTTCCCATCTGAATTTTCATTTGTATGTAGCTCAACAGCGAGAAAATTATTCCCTTTTTGCTCGGGTAAAAGATTTATTAGGGTCTCCTTATTATTTGGATGTTGATTCATTTAGCCAAACACAAAACAATGTTCTAGACTCTTCGCCGGTCGGGTTGAATGAGCGTATTAATTACAATGTTCATATCAATGCTAAAGAAAGAGAAATGAACTTCATTGTCAGGAGAAAACACAATGATTTTAAAGCTTATACCGCTTTAAACTACAAAATAATTGGCTACCAAAGAGATGGAAAATTCCAAAATGGACGCTATCCAAATAACAGTTTGGGAACAGACTTATGGAAATCCTTTAATGCATATAATTTTAAAGTTGGGCTCGAATATCAAATTGAAGGAAAACATTACTTTGATTTGAATTACGCTTTGAGTGAGCGTATCAAGAGTCCACAAGAACAATATTTGAATTTACGTGAAAATGCTGTTTTTTTAAATTTAAAAAATGAAAAAAGAAATGCCTTCGAATTGAAGTATAGTTTTCACTCCTCTCGCTTCAAGTTAAACTCAAATTTATATCATTATCATTTGAGGCATCATAACGAAAGAGATCGTTTTTATCTTGAACATGCAGATTTTGTAGATTTTACACATCAGATTGTTCAAGGAATAAGCGTAGAGGCTAAAGGTCTTGATTTGGGGATGGATTTTCAACTCGACACGACATGGAGTTTGTCTCTGGCCTGTGCATTGTTTAGGGGATACTATCTAAAAGCAGATCACCTCGATTTTTATTCCGACGATTTGATGCAATTTGAAAATCAAAATGATTTTCGAGGATTAGTGTTTGCATCTAATGCTATACGTAAAGCACCTTTACCAAATCACCCTTCTCGTGCATTGTCTTTGGGTTTAAACATGCGTACGAATAATTACCTGTTTGCGACAGCGAGCTATAATTTTATTTCCAAATTCCCAATAGATTTTGCCTGGTATCACCGTACTGAACAATTCTTAAATGAGTTAAAAACCGTGTTGGGCACACAATTGAATAGTTTACAACCAAAATATATTCCTGAGAACAATTATTTGAATTTACTCTGTGGCAAATCTTGGAGAATTAAAGAAGGGTACCTCTTACTTTTTTCGAGCATCTCAAATGTGTTGAATAGGATTCAACCGATTTCGGGTTTTGAAGGATCAAGGCTAGGGAAACCTACAGATTACCTTCAAGATCAAGTACGCAGTATACCAATATTTGGTCCTAAATATTGGTATGCCATGGGTAGAAATTACTTTGTAAATCTTTCGTATCGTTTCTAATTAAATTTTTTATATATGAAGTTAAATAGTGTACGCGCTCTTGTAAGCGCAGGATTGTTGTTTGCTGGATGTTGGCATGATTATGTTGGCATAGTACCAGATAAAGAATGCGAAGATGCTTTTGTTGAAACGCAGTCATGGAATGACCTTGTCAAGATTCTAGAAATGTACCCCGAGGGACAAATAATTCAAATTGAGGATGATATTTGGCTTGAGGGTGTAGTTATTAGTTCTGATAAGGAAGGTGCAAATTACCAACAAATTCTCATTCAAAATATTGATAATGCTCCAAGGGGAATTTTATTGAAAACCGAGATGACTAATGCGCACTTTTATTATCCATTTCAACAGCGTGTATTTTTAAATTTAAAGGGGTTAAGTTTTCAAATGAAGCAAGGAATGATAACAGCTGGCTTATATCATATTTTGTATGACAACCCAGTTTTGACTAAAATTCCTTTAGTTGTATTAAAAGAGCATTTGATTAGATCATGTGCTTTACCAGAACCGATTGAACCTACTCCAATAAAATTGGAGATACTAAGTGAAAGGCATAATTATACATTACAACGTTTTACGGGTTTGTCTTTTGCTTCCAATGAATTTGGCAAAATGTTAGGAGAGTTTAGAGAAGATTCTAAACGGTTACTGCTTGACTGTAATGGCAATCAATTGAGACTTGTATTGACTGGCTATGAAGAATATTATGATTATCTGATTCCAGAATCACCAATTCAAATCTCAGGAATAATTTATGCTAAAAATGGGGAGTGGAATATTGAATTAAATTCTATAGAACATCTAAAATTAATTGAAGAAACCTGTCCCGGCAGAAATTTAACCAAAGGTCTTTTTATCAGCGAAATTGCAGATCCAGACAACGATATTAAAGCTCGATTTATTGAGTTGTACAATGCTGATGAAAATGACGTTTCACTTCAGGGATGGGAAATACAGCGATATACAAATGCAGATACAACAGTAAGTAGTCGTTTTGACTTGAGTTCTTACACTATAAAATCAAATTCTACATTTGTTATAGCAGCAGATGCACAACAGTTTGAATTTGTATATGGAATAATTCCCGATGCAGAGGCAAGGGGTTCAAGTGTTGCTAATTCGAATGGTGATGATAACTTAGTCCTGGTTAACTCTGATGGAAAAGTTATTGATATTTTTGGCCGAATAGGAGAAGATGGTAGTGGAACTGATCATGAATTTGAAGATGGAAGAGCCCAAAGAAAATCACATATTAAAGAAGGAACTGATATTTTTGATTTTGAGCAATGGGAGATTAGTAATGACAGTGGAGGAAATGGAACTGAATTAAAAATTAAAAATGCACCTGAAGATTTTAATCCAGGAATTAGAATAAATTAGTGAAATATGAAAATTGCTGCCATTCAAAATGAATTGCATTGGCATGATGCCCAAGCCAACTTCAGAAGTTTTGAGCACGAATTACAACATTTGGTTAATGATGTAGATTTAGTGGTGTTGCCTGAGATGTTTTCTACTGGGTTTACGATGAAACCAGAACAGTTAGAAGAGAATGTGGGCACTATTACATTACAATGGATGCAGCGAATGGCAGCAAATTTTCAAATCATCCTTGTGGGAAGCACAGCCTTTTTTGACGGTCAACTTTGGTCAAATAGAGCATTTGTTGTTCATGCAGACGGAAGCTATAATTACTACAATAAAAGACATGGTTTTAGCTTATCAAGTGAAGAGAAAGTCTATCAAAATGGCGGAGAGCGAATCCAAGAAAAAGCTAAAGACTTTATAATATGTCCCATGATTTGCTATGATTTGCGTTTTCCCGTTTGGTCAAGAAATAAAAAGCCCTTTTACGACCTCTTAATATATATGGCTAATTGGCCAATTTATCGAATCTCAGCTTGGAATGATTTGCTCAAGGCTAGAGCGATTGAGAATATATGCTATGTAATTGGAGTTAATAGAACAGGGACTGATAAAAATGGATGGGAATACAATGGATCTTCAGCGGTTTATGACCCATTGGGTACTCAACTCTCTTTTTTAAATCAAGACCAAATAAGCTGCACAGTTGATATCGACAGAACTTACCTCAATCAAATTAGGAGTGAATTAGGCTTTTTAAACGATGCTGATTCTTTTGAAATTAATTTCTAATAATAAAGGTTTGATCGATTTCCCAATTGGCACGAATTTCAATTGGATCTGGAAAGTATTTCACTTCTTCCGCTTGGGTTTTAAGCAACCAATTTCCGCTATCAAAGCGTTCATTGTCATTATTATCATAAATAACCCTCAGACCGTAGGTTGCCGGTTCGAGCAAATCAAAAGTAAGAGGTTCTTTTTGATCTAGATTCACGGCGCTAACGACCTTGTCTTTGCCATCTAATAACTCTACAATTATGGGATAAGTTGCTCCTTCAATGGATAATTGAAGTGTGCCGTAATCTTCGAGTTGACCATATCTGTACTTTTTTTCGATACTATCGTTTAAGGTTCCAAAAATATCTTCAACAGCTCCAGGAAGAAGGTTTAATTTAAATTCATCTGCAAAATCTCGTTGATAGTAAATGTTCAAGGCTCTTCGTGTTTGATCTAGTTCTAATTCAAATTCTACAGGGATACTGTCAAATTTGAGGAGGTTGAAAAGAGTGCTGTCGATTCTAGCAATGGGTGTTGAGGTTTCAACAACTGCATGGTCCGTGGTTTTAAGTGTCCCGTTAGGTTTTAACGAAAGTGTGAGACTATCAAGGTCAACCGTGCTTTTCTTTCGAACGGTAAAGGTGTCAATTTGATCTAGTTTAGGTGCACGAACAAGAAATTGTAAGGAATCGAACTCGGGTGGATGTATCCAAAAATGTAAACTGTCTTTGTTTTTGATTTTTTCTGTAAATGTTGTTATACTATCGTTGAGTTTGGTCAATAATTCAATTTCTGGTATGATATGTTTTGGCCCTCTGTAAGGAAATAAGATGCGTTGTTGAGATATTTGAGCTGGAACTACGGCTGAATACGGGGTTGCTTCCTTGAACAGATTGAGCAGAAACAAATCTTCAGTAGGTATAAAAATAGGCTCATCGAAAAAGGCGAACTTATCTAAACTTGAATCAAATAAATTGTTGCTGTTTTCGTCCTTAATTGCTACGAGTTGGTATTGTCCTGGACTGAGATAATTAAAATCGAAAACAGGTAAACTGTCGAGGGTATTGGTCAAATAAGTTGGAGGGCTTTTGTAAACTATGGAATCCGTATAGGAACTGTCAATTTTGTAGAGCATAACACTGACATATTCGTCTGCTTTTCTATTAATAGCATCTTTTACAACCCCTTTTAAATGCAAAGAATCGATATAACCTCCAGTAGAAATTACATATTGAAAGTTTACTAAGGCATTAGACTCATTGTTGTCAGCGATACTCTGCCCAAAATTAAAGCTATATGTTGTATTTAATTTTAGGGTGTCTTCGATGTCGATTTGAATGAATTTACTAGCTCCTCCTTGAGGGCTAATGACAGGTTCATTTTCAAGAGGAGGCGAGATGATGAGCTGCTCTTTTAAATTCTTTAGTTTGATGTATTCATCAAAATAGAGTCGTATACGGGTAGCATCAAAATTTGTGGTTTCTAAAGGAGGTTGAGCCTTCATGAAAACTGGAGGGGTCTCGTCTTTTGGTCCTCCTGTAGGTGAACCTCTTTTGGCACATTGATTTAGACTTAGGATTAAGAAACAACCGACAAAAAATGATTGAATTTTTTTAAACATCAATACGAATTCAAAGGGGAAAGTTACAACATTATCATATGAATTGGTTCTTTTTAGGCGTATAAGCAATGGCTGCGATTTTGATTGAATTTGGAGTGCCTTTTTTCAATTGCTGAACACAGGATATAATTGTTGCTCCGGTGCTGATTACATCGTCAATTAACAAAACGGACTTCGCACTTACGATTTCTGGATTTTCTAGGTGATAACTCATTTTTTTGGATTCAATGGGTACACTCACATTTTTCTTGGTTTGGGACAATTCAAATCGGGATTGTTTTAAAACATTAGTACAGTAATGTGCATCTAATATAATTGCAAGTGACTTTCCGAATAAATCTAATTGATTGTACCCTCTTTTCCTTTGTTTTCTTGTGTGCAAGGGAACAGGAATAATTAAATCAATTTCGGGCCATTGATTCTTGGGGTATATTTCTAACCAAAGTCGCGCAAAAAATGCGCCAATTTCAGGCTGATTTTTGTATTTTAAATGATGAATAAAATGTAGGACAATTCCTTTAGGTTGATTGAAAAAAATCGTACATACAAGGATGCTTTTATCGACTAAAGGCACGTTTATTCCGTTTTTTGTGCTCAAGGTGCTTTCGGTTAAAGGTAAATTCGACCGACAAGTCGAGCATAGAGGAGTATTTGTATCGAATAATATTGCATTACATCCGATGCAACAAGGTGGAACAAAGAATTCTAGAATTAACTTTAATATTTTGGTTACTTCAAATAACACCTCAATTTTATAATGGAAACCTCGACAGATTCTCAAGTACGAAATAATGTAATCATCGCTGTGCTCCTTGTGGTAATAGTTGCTATTTTGGTTTTATTCTACAATCTCAATCTCAACGCAAGGACTGAAATTGATTATTTAACAATTGAAAAGCAAAACTTGACAAAATCACTTACAGAAGCTAGACTCGATATCGATCGTTTCAAAAGTGAGAGTGAATTTGATAAGATGACCATTCAAAAACTAGAGAACCAAGTTGCACAATTACAAGATTCTGTTGCTAATTTAAATTTGACGGTTGCTAATTTAAAGCAGGCTAATCGTCGCCTTAAAGCTTTTGAACGAAGATATGATAGTCTGCGAAATGCGACTAAAAACCTAATAGACGACAGGGGGCGAAGAATTATAAAAAACAATCAGACTACTGCTACGCCGATCGCTTCAACTCCTAAAAAAACAATACAAAAGAAAACAAACGCTGTCAATACAGTGTTAAATGATGCTAATTCAATCGAGTTTAGTGGAATACGCACAAAATCTTATTTTTTGGCTTCAGGGCAACCTGTTGAATCTACTCTGGCAGACCAGACTAAAATATTCCGAACCTGTATAGATGTTGTCTCTAAACCTTCACAGACTAGAACTTTTACTAAAAACCTAACACTGCGTTTTATTCCTCCTGCAGGAGTTTTAAATAATGAAGGAGCTAAGCCTCGAATTATGGAACAGAAATTTATTGTGAGTTATGATGGAAGGGGCGGAAGTATTTGTAAAGCTGTAAATGTATCGAATCAAACCATCGTACGAGGAACATACACAATTCAAGTTTGGGATAAAGATGTAGTTTTAACTCAAGGTGAGGTTGTTTTAAACTAACAGAAAACTCTATTTTTGCTCCCATCAAACAATCTTATCCATGAAGAATAAGGACGAGGTCTTTAAAAGAGTTATTTCACACGCCAAAGAATACGGTTTTATCTTTCAATCTAGTGAAATATACGACGGCTTATCGGCTGTATATGATTACGCTCAAATGGGCGCATTACTCAAAAAAAATATCAGAGATTATTGGTGGCAAGCCATGGTACGCCTCAATGATAACATTGTAGGTATTGACGCTGCAATATTTATGCATCCCACAACATGGAAAGCATCTGGTCACATCGATGCCTTTAATGACCCTTTAATTGATAATAAAGATTCAAAAAAGAGATACCGGGCGGATGTATTAGTCGAGGACTATGTGGCTAATAAAATTGAAGCCAAAATCGACAAGGAAATTCAAAAGGCAGCAAAGCGTTTTGGAGCTGATTTTGATCAGGAACAATTTGAGCAGACTAACCCTAGAGTTATCGGTTACAAGGAAAAAGCAGCTACGATACTAAAGCGATTGGCACGTTCTTTAGAAGATGAAAACTTAGAGGATGTCAAAGCTCTTATTGAAGAATTAGAGATTGCTTGTCCCTTATCAGGATCAAAAAATTGGACAGATGTCAAGCAATTTAATTTAATGTTTGGCACCAAATTAGGAGCTTCAGCTGAAACTGCGACAGATCTTTATTTAAGACCAGAAACTGCGCAAGGTATTTTTGTGAATTTTCTCAATGTGCAAAAAACAGGTCGAATGAAAATTCCTTTTGGTATTGCTCAAACAGGAAAGGCATTTCGAAACGAAATTGTGGCTCGGCAATTTATTTTTCGCATGCGAGAATTCGAGCAAATGGAAATGCAGTTTTTTATTAAACCAGGGACACAGCAAAAATGGTATGAACACTGGAAAGCGCATCGATTAAAATGGCATTTAAGCTTAGGAATGGGTGAAGAAAATTATCGTTTTCACGACCATGAAAAATTAGCACATTACGCCGACGCAGCTGCGGATATTGAATTTAAATTTCCTTTTGGATTTAAGGAATTAGAAGGTATACATTCTAGAACTGACTTTGATTTATCTTCTCATGAAAACTATTCAGGTAAAAAATTACAATATTTTGACCCTGAAGAAAATACCTCATATGTTCCTTACGTCCTAGAGACTTCAATCGGATTGGATCGTATGTTTCTAGCAGTATACTCTAATTCATTACAAGAGGAGGAATTGGAAAACGGTACGCGTACGGTATTAAAACTTCCTTCTGTTTTAGCCCCGTACAAGGTCGCCGTTTTACCCTTATTGAAAAGGGATGGATTACCAGAAATTGCTCAATCTATTGTTGATGATTTAAGATTTGATTATGATGTGGTTTACGATGAAAAAGATGCTGTTGGAAGACGTTACAGACGTCAAGACGCCATTGGAACTCCATTCTGCCTCACTGTTGACCACCAAACTTTAGAAGATCAAACTGTTACTATTCGTGAACGAGACAGTATGAATCAAGAACGAGTTGCTATTTCATCCATTGGAGAAATATTGCGCAAAGAAGTTTCGATGTCAGAGTGGCTAAGGCGTTTGTGATGCTGTTTTGCGTATACGTATCGAAAAGAAAAAATTTCTTGCATCTGCCGGATAGTAATAACGAGGAGCATTACCTCCAAAACCAACTGCATTGACGACAAAAGATGAAGCATACGCCGTGTTAGTTATGTTATTTATTCCCAAGGTAAATTCGCTTTGATAATTTTTTGACCACTTTTTTTGATAGTTGAGTGTCATGTCTAAGCGATGAAATGAGGGAGAATACACGGTATTAGCATTATTAATGATAATTGGATCTGTATACAGATGATTTAGATTATAGCTAAGATTATTGCTTATGTTTCCACTTATGCCTAGTGCTAATCTGTGTTTAGGCACTCCGGGGATAAATAGCCCCTCACGCTGTTCACCATCATCGTCAAAATCTTTGAATTTATGACTTGACCATTGATATGAAAAATGCAAGTTTTCAAATAAGCCATCTGCTTGAATTTGATAAGACGAACTCAAATCTAGACCTGTTAACTGAGTTCTTCCTGCATTGACAAGAGTTTGAAGATCTTCAGTCAAACGCTTTTCAATAAAGAGATCTTTTACGTCGATCGTATAAAGTTCTGCATTCCAGTTTAAACGTGCCTCAGCTGCAGAATGATAACTCAATTCATATTGGGTTCCAATTTCTGGCCTTAGGTCTGAATTAAATTCCTGTCCAGCAATTAGGCTTTCTTCTAAACTGGGGTTGGAATAACCCTGACTGATGTTAAGACCCAGATTTTTATAGTTGAGTTGAGCACTTGGCGCTAGTATTCCTTTATTGAGATTCTCAATAGCGGCATCCGAATTTCGTTGATAATAGTACTGATTAAAGTTGAGGTTGGCTCCAAGTTGATAGGAAAATTGATTCCACTTTCCATAGTGAGTCAAAAAGTAGTTGGAAGAAAGTCGCCTCTGTCGCTGTGCATTTAACAGACTACCTTGTACACTTTTTTGAGGGTTTACCTCTCGGTATAGATTTCGATATATTTTGTCGAAATAATTTTCTTTTCGATGTTCTATGCCAAAGATAAAACTTGATGTGTCTTTTGAATAAGTTCCGGTTATGCGATACCCTAGACTATAAGTTCTATCATCTAAAATATTGAAAGGTCTAGCCTCGTAATGATCTGCGTCGATATAATAGAGCGAGGGTTGAATTTGCCATCTATTTTTTTGCCATTTGTGATAGACTGCGAATAAGGCATAGTTGTTTTGTTCAAAACCTTTTGCAGCATTCCATGTAAAAGCTGCTTTTGTAGGATTGTTTTCAAAATCATTTTGATTCAAAGAACTGGGAATTTGGGCATTGTAATTGATTTGATTTAAAAAGAATCCCAATTTGTGATTTTTACCGAGCTTGTAAACGTTTTCAAACCAAAAACCGTTGCGTCTAAAATTATTATTTTGGCGATATCCTTCCCGATCTAAATGGTGTAGGCTAAGTCGAAATGCTTTTTTTTCGTTTGAAAAATTATATTGGTAATGTGTTTTAAAAAGACCGTAACTTCCTATTAAAGTGTTGAAGTCTTGTTGGCTGCCATTGATTTTTTGAAGATCTGATTCTAATTCTAGTAATCCTCCAAGTGCTGCACCAAATGCGGTTGCCTTAGGTCCTTTTACAACTCTAATTCGATCTGTATTCTCAAGATCAAAAGCTTCAACTGTTGACTCACCTACACCATTGGTAACGGGTATGCCGTTGTAGTACATTTTAATTTTTGTGGTACTGTAGGGTGATCGAGCTCCAATTCCTCTTACACTAATACGATTTGTATTGAGCGCCCCTGACTGCAATTGTATTCCGGGAATTCTATTTATTTCTTGAGCAAAAGAGATGGGATTTGTCTTAGGGATTACTGTAGCAGCAGTAGTTAAACCCAATAGTTCTTCTGATGGTATAGCAGCTTTAACCACTACTTCNTCAAGATTAACCTGTGAAATGCTATCTTGCTGCTGAGCGAAGACCAATGAAGGAATTAGTAATAAGATTACTCTTTTCATAGTAAAGTTTTAGCAAATCTACTATTTTTATCTACTATGAAAATTATTTCTTACAATGTTAACGGTATTCGAGCAGCCATGAATAAAGGGNTTTTAGAATGGCTTCAACAAGTTGATGCAGATGTCGTGTGCTTACAAGAAACCAAGGCCCACAAGGAGCAGGTTGACCTCGATGCTATTTCTCAAATTGGGTATACACACCAATATTGGTTTTCCGCTGAAAAGAAAGGATATTCAGGGGTAGCTATTTGGAGTAAAGAACAAGCTGATCAAGTCCAAGAAGGAATAGGAATACCCCATATTGATAGTGAAGGACGAAATATTAGAGCAGACTTTGGACCTGTTTCTGTAATGAGTATGTACCTTCCCTCAGGCACAAATATTGATAGACTTGACTATAAGTTTGCCTACATGGACGATATTCTTACCTACCTGAATGAACTTCAAAAGAAACATCCTGAACTATTAATTTGTGGGGATTATAATATTTGCCACAAGGCTATAGACATCCATGATCCTGTACGAAACAAAAAGGTTTCTGGTTTTCTTCCAGAGGAAAGAGCCTGGCTTGATGATTTGGTAGCTTCGGGATTTGTAGACACATTTCGAATGTTCAATACCCAGACTGATCAGTATACTTGGTGGAGTTATCGCGCAAATTCTAGAGCAAAAAATAAGGGGTGGCGCTTAGATTATGGAATGGCAACATCAGCCCTTTCTTCAAAAGTTAAGAGATCTGTCATTTTAAATCAAGCTGTGCATTCAGATCATTGTCCAATATTAATCGAATTAAAAAAATGATTTACACCAACCTATCTACCACAGATTTAAAAGTTAGTAAAATCAGTTTAGGAACTATGACTTGGGGACGTCAAAACACACAAGAAGAAGGTTTTGAGCAAATGAATTGTGCCTTAGATCATGGGGTTAATTTTTGGGATACTGCCGAATTATATCCTGTGCCTGCTACTGCAGAACGCTATGCACATACAGAAATTATAATTGGAAATTGGTTAAAACAAACCAAGAGAAGGTCTGAAATAGTCTTGGCTTCAAAAATAGCAGGAAAGTCTGCATTTACCTCTCATATACGAACCACAGGTTTTCAATCTCAATCTTTAATTGAGGCGGTGGATAATAGTTTAACTAGACTTCAGACCGATTATATCGACTTGTATCAATTACACTGGCCTGAGCGTGTGACTAACTTTTTCGGTAAGCGAGACTATCCAATCGGAGAGACTTGCGAGTGGGAAGACAATATCGCTGAAGTATTGGGGACTTTAGAAAAAATTGTGGCCTCTGGCAAGGTTAAATATATTGGTCTTTCCAATGAGACTCCTTGGGGTTTAATGCGTTTTCTAGAAGAGCATACTACAAACTCAAAACTTCCAAGAGTGGTAAGTGTTCAAAATCCCTATTCACTGTTAAATAGACTTTATGAGGTAGGAATGGCAGAAATGTCAATGCGATCTGAAGCAGGTTTGTTGGCTTATTCTCCTTTGGGATTTGGGGTACTTTCAGGAAAGTATTTAGGAGGTAAAAAACCTGAAAATGCGAGAGTGACATTGTTTCCGAATTTCAGCAGATATAGTGGAGATAATTCGATTAGAGCAACTGAAATGTATAAAGAGGTAGCCGACGCGCATGGTTTGAGCTTGACTCAGTTGTCTTTAGCCTTTGTCAACACTAGGCCATTTGTGACAAGTAATATCATTGGAGCAACTAGTATAGCTCAATTAATAGAGAACATAGAAAGTGTTAATGTTCAATGGAATCAAGAGCTTGAAGAAGCTGTCAATGCGATTCATGGGCAGATTCCAAATCCAGCCCCTTAGAACTCTTAATTGGTTTTAAAACAAGCCCGCACTAAATCTTCAACCTTTGAAAACTTGAGAATAGCAATTTTTGGATTTTTGATGCTTATGGTGGCAAATTCGGAAATGTAAATCTTCGAAAAGCCTAATTTTTCGGCCTCAGAAATTCTTTCATTGATGCGTTGTACGGGACGAATTTCTCCAGCGAGACCAACCTCTGCTGCAAAGCAACTTTTGGTCGAAATAGGTAGGTCAATACTTGACGAGAGTACCGCCATTACTACGGCTAAATCAATGGCAGGATCATCGACCTGAATACCTCCGGTTATATTTAAAAAAACGTCTTTTGCGCCTAATTTGAATCCGGCCTTCTTTTCGAGTACAGCCAATAGCATATTTAGCCGTTTGGCATTAAAGCCTGTTGTTGATCTTTGAGGAGTGCCGTAAACTGCAGAACTAACTAATGCCTGTATTTCAATCATTAAGGGACGTTGCCCTTCAACGGTAGCTGAAATTGCTATCCCACTAAGTGGATGTTCATGATTTGAGAGTAGTAATTCAGAAGGGTTGTTTACCTCTTTCAGACCATTGGATTGCATTTCGTAAATACCTAATTCTGAGGTGTTCCCAAACCTATTTTTCAAGCCTCTTAAAATCCGGTATACATAATTGCGATCACCTTCAAATTGCAATACTGTATCGACCATATGTTCGAGTAATTTTGGACCTGCAAGTTGCCCTTCTTTAGTGATATGACCTACTAAAATCATTGGGGTATGGGTCTGTTTGGCATATTGAATCAATTCCGCTGCGCATTCTCGAATTTGAGATACTGTTCCTGCAGCGGAGTCTAATCGATTTGAATGAAGGGTTTGTATGGAATCGACAATGACTAAGTCAGGTTGTAAATCTTCGAGTTGTTGACCAATTTTTTGGGTATTGGTTTCGGTTAAAATGTAACAATCTGCTTTTTGATTGTCAATGCGTTCTGCACGCATTTTAATTTGTCTACCGCTTTCTTCTCCCGAGGTATAGAGAACTTTTAAAGGAGAACTCAGTGCAATTTGTAATAATAGCGTGCTTTTACCTATACCTGGCTCACCTCCGAGCAAAATAACAGAACCTGGAACCAATCCTCCACCTAGAACTCGATTAAATTCTTTATTGGTGGTATCGATGCGAGTTTCGTTTTGAACGTCAATTTCTTGAATTCGTTGTGCTTTAGTTGGTCTTGTTTCCTGTTGAGAAGAAGTAATATCCTTGACTGGCGCAGTACTAATCACTTCTTCTGCAATGGTATTCCAGGCCTTACAACTATGACATTGCCCCGTCCACTTTGAACTTTGAGCGCCACAATTTTGACAGTAGTATGTGGTTTTAGTCTTGGCCATTTATAGGATTATTGTCTTTTACAAAAGGGATGAACAAAAAAGAAAGTACCCCTAGGATCACAACCAAAAGGGTCTGGGCAACCCACATAATCCAACCATAAGCATCACCCTGAATTTTTGATATTTCAAAAAGGGCAAGTGAAGTGCTAATGGCGATAGGATATAGGCCAATCGCACCATTGGTTGTTGTCATGGCAAAGGTACCTGCAATAAACCCGACTAATATTTCATTGAAATGAATTTCTCTTAAGTCAACAATAGCGTATTGAATTACCCAAAACATACCAATGTAACAGATCCAAATAAAAAAGGTATGTCCCATGAAGTGCCATTTCTTTTTCATGTGCAATACACTGATGACACCTTCTTGTAGACCTTTTAGAAAGCTGGCAAACTTCAGGGCGAGGGGTTGAGAAGATTTTTGTAATATCCTTATACTTATTGCAAGTACTAGTAGCGCTATGAATCCCAAGCCTAAAAACGTTCCAACACTTTTTCCTCCGTTGTTTATCAATTCAAAAAGTTGATTGGATTGCACTATAAAGGTCAGAATGAGTACAATAAGCAGCATTAGCAAATCGATAATTCTTTCAGTTACAATA
The DNA here is from genome assembly GCA_002691685.1 of Flavobacteriaceae bacterium. GTDB lineage: Bacteria > Bacteroidota > Bacteroidia > Flavobacteriales > Flavobacteriaceae > UBA3478. The sequence goes on from NZIQ01000082.1 coordinate 34,035, forward strand.
GTTCCAAACCCTTTCTCAAAGGGAATTTTGTTGTAGGTGTTTAAGGCGGTCGCTCTAAAGAGCTCTCCAGATCTAGGAATGCCTAAATTGGCAAAGTATGAAAGCATGACGAGCATGAAGCCTTTAAGCAGCGAAACACGATAACCCAAAGGTTCTAAAAGATAATTCCATCTCCACGCTCTAGAGAGATGACTCGCTAATCCTAGAATTATTGAGACCGCCACCCATGAAAAGTTGGCGTCTTTCATGTTTTGCCAAATGAGACGTCTTTCCTCTTCACTGGTGCTGTTATATGAATAATATACCAGACCTAAACCCAATGCAATGGGTAAGATTATTTTTATCCATTTTGCTAGTGTGCTGCTTTTCATTTATTCCAATAAGTTAGTTGCTTCATTTGGAAAAACAATAGCAGGTTGAAAAGTTTTGGCCGCTTCAATAGGCATACTTGCATAGCAGATAAGTATTAGTACGTCGCCTAAAGCCACTTTTCGGGCAGCTGCACCATTAAGCGTGATTTCCCCACTTTTTCTCGGGCCTGGAATGGCATAAGTCTCAAGCCTTTCACCATTATTGTTGTTAACGATTTGTACTTTTTCACCTCTGGTTATATTAGCAGCGTCCATTAAATCTTCATCAATAGTAATGCTGCCGATATAGTTTAAATCTGCATTGGTAACTTTTACGCGATGTATTTTCGATTTTACAACTTCAATATTCATAATTTCTTGTGATCAACTGAAGATTTAGTTTAGTTGTATATTGTCTATGAGTCTTACGCCTTCTACTTTTGCGGCGATAAATGCTCTGTATTTTAATTTCTTCTGATTCTTTTTTGCAGGTGTTAGGGTTAATTCATCTGCAATTTCAAAGTATTCTAATTCGATGAAATCTTTGTGCATAGAGATTTTCTTTTTGACATAAAGCTTGAGATTTTCCATAGAATTAGTTGAAAATTTTAGCTTTACTTGTTTGAGTATTTCGTAAATCACACCGGACTTTTCTCTCGAAGTTTCTGAGAGTTTTTGGTTCCTAGAACTCAAGGCTAATCCATTGTATTCTCGCTCTGTCGGACAGGGCACAATAGTTGTCCTCCATCTGTGTTTTTGGTTGAGGTGTTGTATGATGCTAAGTTGTTGATAGTCTTTCTCTCCAAAGAAAGTAAATTTTGGCTGCACGGCATTTATTAGTCTTTCGACCACATTGGCGACTCCTTTAAAGTGTCCAGGTCTATTTGCCCCTTCCATGATTTTATCTAATCCCATAAAATCAAAATCACTTAAAGAAAAATCTTTGCCGTAGATATCTTCATTTGTGGGAACATAGACTACGATGTTGTCACTGATTTGTCTGAGCTTTAGCACATCGCTGTCCACCGTTCTTGGGTAGCTTTCTAAATCTTTGAAATCGTTGAATTGAGTTGGATTAACATAGATACTAACTACGCAGACATCTGTTTTGTAAAGAGCTCTTTTGACCAGTGAGAGATGACCCTTGTGTAGGGCTCCCATGGTCGGAACAAAGCCTATTTTCTTTTTCTTTTTACGGAGCGGATTGAGGTAGGTCTGTAAATCACTTTTAGCCGAAAAGCTCTTCATTGTTCATTGAATTGGAAGGCAAAAATACCACAATAGGTATATACCACAATAATTTCGTAGTTTTGCAAACACAATTTTGACTACAAAAACTAACTCTATGAATGGAAAAAGGATATTGTTTGTTTCCTCTGAACTAGTTCCTTATCTCCCAGAGAATCAAGTTTCTTTAATGTCGTATGAATCTCCTAGAGTCGTAAATGGCAATGGAGGTCAGATACGAATTTTTATGCCGCGTTACGGTAATATCAATGAAAGAAGGCATCAATTACACGAAGTGATTCGTCTTTCAGGTATGAATTTGGTGATCAATGATATGGATATGCCGTTAATAATTAAAGTAGCTTCAATACCTAAAGAACGTATTCAAGTCTATTTTATTGACAATGAAGAATACTTTAAAAGAAAGGCTACATTTTTTGATGCTGAGGGAAAATTGTTTGAGGATAATGATGAACGTGCGATTTTCTTTGCCAAAGGTGTTGTTGAAACTGTGAAGAAACTAAACTGGGCGCCTGACGTTATTCATGTGCACGGTTGGATGGCCTCTTTACTTCCTTTATACTTGAGAACCTATTACAAAGACGAACCTATCTTTGCCGAGGCTAAAATTGTCACTTCAGTATATGAACAAGGTTTTGAAGGGAATCTCAATACTGAGATGAAGTCAAAGATCGCATTTGACGGTGTTGAGACCGATATTTTGGAAGGACTTTCAACCCCAAATTTTAATAATCTGTTAAAGACCGCGATAGATTATTCAGATGGCATTATATTCGCAAGCGAAAGTGTCTCTGAGGAGCTTGAAGCCTATGGCAAAAACAAAGGAATTCCAACCTTAGATTTCTGTCCAATCCAAGAAACAGAAGAGGCTTATCTTAATTTTTATAGTAACGAAGTTTTATAGCAGACAAAGTTTTAATAAGTATGCTCTTTAGACCTAACAAGTTCATCCTCCTAGTGGTGTGTGTGACTCTTTTATTTTCTTCTTGTGTGGAAGATGATTTTATTATTGGTAATGGTGTCATATCAGGAGAGCCTTTTAGCACCTCCAAGCAGGAATTCACTGTCACTATAAAACACATTGATGTTTCTTCTGTTCAAACAAATAAACTACCCTTGTATCAGTTGGGAAACTACAATGACCCAATATTTGGCAAAACTAGCGCCAGAATAATTAGTCAGTTTAGATTGCCTTCAAACAACCCAACTTTCGGACTGTTGAGGCAGGAACTCGAAGACTTGGAAGATCAAGGAGGTGTGCAAGACACTTTAAATGAACAAGAAAGAGTAAATGCTGCATACTTGTATATCCCTTACCAACAGGTTCCGGCAACTAATAGAGATTCTGACAGTGATGGAGTTCCAGATATTTACGATGAAGACCCTGACTCAAGTGAAAGCGATAGCGATGATGATGGTTTGACAGATAACGAAGAAAGATTACTGGGGACAAATCCCCTGGATCCTGATACAGACGGTGACGGAATTTTAGATGACGAAGATGAAGAAACAGCTCCAAATAATTATCCGCTGACATTTGATTTGGATAGTATCTACGGAAACTCCGATATTCCTTTTCGCCTTAAGGTAGAGAGCTCTACTTATTTTTTGAGAGATTTAAATCCTGACGAAAATTTTGAGGAAACTCAGCGATATTATTCGGCCCAAGATTTTTCAGACTTTGTCGGTTCTACTGTCCTCTTTGAAGGAGAGGTAGAAATTGACAACAAACAATTCGTCTTCTATCAAGAAGATAACCCAGACACAGAAGATATAGACGAATCTACGCTACTAGATGTACAAAAAACCTTGAATCCAGGAATACGTGTTGCCTTGGATACAAACTTTTTTCAAGAAAATATCATCGATAAAGAAGGATCCTCTGAATTTATAAGCCAGGCGAATTTTCAATCTTTTTTACGAGGCATGCAGTTGTCCATAGACAGTAGTGATGAAATGATGCTTTTGTTAGATTTAACCGATGCTGCTGTTTTAATTGAATACGATTATTTACTCAACAACAACAATGATACTTTAGAGGATACTTCTGATGACGAACTAGAACGAGAAGATCAGACTTTTAGGTTGAACTTGATTACTGGAGGAGGTTTTGCCCCTATTGTTGGGAACGCTATTAATACATGGCAAACGGACTCGTACAATAGTATAATCCAAGACCGAATTGACAATGAGAACGATCAAAGTAGAATATACCTAAAAGGAGGCTCAGGAGTTTTAGCTGAGATTAATTTGTTCGGAGAAGGTGACGCAGGTCAGAATGTAATCGAAGAAATTCGTGCAAATAATTGGATTATTAACGAGGCAAATCTTACTTTTTACGTAGATCGCG
>NZIQ01000083.1 GCA_002691685.1 Flavobacteriaceae bacterium
TGAAAAAATCAATTTTATTATTTATTTTCTTTCTTATGATTTTTAGTAGCTGTGGAAAAGATTATAATAAAAACCAACAGGAATATGCCTTTAATAACAATGTAGAGTCCATAGTTCACGATGGTATTAATAGAGAATATGTTTTATACATACCTGATTCATATGATGGAACATCCTCTATTCCACTAATGCTTAATTTTCATGGGTTTGGCGGCAGTGCAAGTGATTATATGCAAGAAGCAGATATGCGCTCATTGGCAGAAGTTGACACTTTTATTTTAGTCTATCCCCAAGGTAGTTACTTAGATGGCTCTTCCCATTGGAATCCTTGCCCAACAGGTGGAGACAATAAAAGCACTGCTGATGATGTAGGATTTGTTGAATCTATGATTAGTGAGATTTCGTCTAAGTATAATATAGATATGGAAAGAATTTATACTGCGGGATACTCAAACGGGGGCATGATGGCATACGGGCTTGCGAATTATAAAAGTGATTTAATTGCTGCGGTGGCATCTGTTTCCGGAACAATGTTAAACTGCACAGGATCTACCAATCATCCTATGCCAGTAGTGCATCTTCATGGAACCTCTGATGGTGTTGTTTCCTATAATGGGAGTAATGAATGGAATTCTGTACAAAGTACATTAGACCATTGGATTAACTTCAATAATACAAATTTAACTCCTATTATAAAAAGTGATAATAATATTGAACATTATGTCTATGACCAAGGAGATAACTCAGTTTCTGTGGAGCATTATAAATTTATAGGAGGTGAACATGTTTGGTTTAGCGCCACTTTCCAAGATCAGAATACATCTGAATTAGTTTGGGATTTCGTATCCAGATATAATATTAATGGATTGAGATAAGGAATATAAGGTCACACTAATGGATGTAAATCCTTAAATTTTGATATGGTCCTTATTATTAAAATTGTTTCTAAAAAATCTCTTATTGTAAAATTTGAGTTCGATATTTGAAAAGAGTTTTAAACTAAAACAATAAAACGGTTACACTATTATATAGTTAACCGTTTTATCATTAAAAGACTTCGTTAAAACATATTCAAATATTAATACACTATCTTCCTAAAAATTATTGGAACAGTTCAAAACAGTTTTGAATAAAGTTTATTCTCAGCTCCACGATTTCAAGCCTTTTGAAAACGTAAAACTCACATTTAGTGTATGAAAAAGTTTTTTATTAATAATGGTTATTGGTTAACCATGATGTTAGGAATGCTTTTATTGATTGATGCATCTTATGATTGGTTGCCTAAATTTTCAAATGCAGAACTAACTTATATAAGTTATGGGATTTTAATTCTGCTTCCTGTTTCATTGAGTATTTACTTTAATAATAAAAAATGAAAAAATTAGATTGGACAACCAAAGTAATAATTGTTTGTGGTATAATTTGTGGCATTTGTCTTTTATACATTGAGCTGAAAAAATGAAAAAAACAATTAGAATAATACTTAAAACATCACTTATTCACTTTTTTTTATTTAGTGGAGTTTTTGTGGGAACTGAGATTTTTGGAGGATATAATACGAATACACTGCCATACAATATATTTTAAGTTTTTGTGAAAAATTCAATAAATAACAAACAAATTTTAACCCTAATACTTTTAATTCTTTCAGGAGAATTTATATATTTTCTTCCCTACGTTTTATCAAGAGTTTTTAGACCAACCTTTTTAGATGTTTTTCAATTGAATAACTTTCAATTAGGTAGTTTATTCTCCGTTTATGGGTTTGTTGCATTATTATCTTATATATATGGAGGTGTTGTTACAGACAGATATTCACCTAGAAAATTAATGTCCTCAGCTTTGATTTTAACCTCACTTGGAGGTATTGTTTTAGCCTCATATCCATCATACTTAACTTTACAAATTTTATATGGATACTGGGGGGTTACAAGTGTGTTTTTATTTTGGGGGGCTATGATAAAAGCCACTCGCTTGTGGGGTGGAGATAGTAATCAAGGCAAAGCATTTGGTTTGCTCGATGGAGGAAGGGGGATTGTAGCCGCTTCAATGGGTAGCATTGGAGTATTTATTTTTTCAATAATATTAACTAAAAATATAGAGTCTGCTTCAATGCTTGAACGACAAGAAGCGTTCAGGTATGTTATATTATTCTCGTCTTTTATGGTTGCTTTAATTGGATTGTTGGTTCTAATTTTTCTTAGAAACTCTGATGAAAAAAACGCAACTATTGAATCTAATTTAAATTCTTATACCAATATAAAGAATGTTCTAAGGAATGAATCAATATGGTTAGTAATGTTAATAATAATGTGTGCCTATGTGGGTTACAAGGTTACTGATATTTATTCGTTATATGCTTCAGAGATACTGTTATTTGATGAAATTGAAGCGTCAGAAGTTGGTGCTTTGCAATTGTATTTACGCCCAATAGTCTGCATAGCCATTGCATTATTAGCAGATAAAACTAAGAATTTTTGTTTTGGATAATTTTTGGCTTCATTATTATGCTAATAGGAGCTGTGATTTTTTCTTTAGGTTTTATTAAATCTAATATGAATTTTATATTTTACCTGTCTTTGATAGTTTTAGCAGTTGGAACTTATTCAATACGCGCATTATATTTTGCTGTTTTGAAAGAAGCTAAAGTTCCTTTTGCTTTAACCGGCACTGCAGTTGGACTAATTTCAGTTGTCGGATACAGTCCTGATATTTTTGTAGGCCCAATAATTGGATATTTATTAGATGAAAACCCTGGAATTGTTGGTCATCAATACGTCTATTTTATGTTAGCTGTATTTTCACTTATAGGTTTAATGGCATCTATTAGATTTTCTTTGAAAACAAACAGGGCTTAGAGACTTAACCATAAGCATATCTTCCTCCTTCAGTTCAGCTATTTATAATCTGCATAATTAGGATAAACTAACATTTATAGATTAATGTCCTATAGCTTTCTGAAGCTTGATAATTAAGCCTATTCTTTTAAAGATTTCTATTGCCCCTGAGTGTCTAAAAGACTAAAATGTTTGTTTCTTATTGAAGCAATTTACAATCCTTAAAATATAGCAATTACCAATAATAATGGTGGATTTTTGGATGTTTGGCTGAATGAAGACAACGGAACTATTGCATTTAATTTAGAGGAAAATACCACTTCTTATCAAATTGTTTTGAGAGATACTTTTACAGACAACTTACAATTTGAAGTGGTTGAAAGAAAAGTAAATCGTGCTGTGGAAACGTTACCTTTTCAATTAACACAAAATTAAACGGATAAGAAATTGAAATGAATTAGTCTTTTAATTAAATACGGAACAATGTTCAGGGTTTTTAACTAAATTAGGCAAATGAGAACACTACCAAATCTTTGTCTATTAACGATCATTCTAGTTTTTTTTGCTCAATGCCAAAAAAGACCTTCTTCAGTACTTAAAAATAGATGGAGTGAAGAAAGAGCATGGGAATGGAAAAAGAATAACGGATGGATGGTAGGCACAAACTTCAACCCAAGCACTTCCATAAATCAATTGGAATTTTGGCAGGAAGATACCTTTGACCCTGAAACAATTGAAAAAGAGTTAGAATGGAGTGCTGAATTAGGTATGAATTTACACCGTGTGTACCTACATAATTTGCTTTGGAATCAAGATTCTTTAGGGTTTTTAAACCGGCTCGATGCTTATTTAGAAACCGCTAATAATAAGGGCATTAAAACCCTTTTTGTTTTATTAGATGATGTTTGGCATCCTGTTCCCAAATTAGGAAAACAACCAGAACCTATTCCTTTTGTACATAATTCTGGTTGGGTTCAAGCCCCAGGTTCAGCTATTTTAGGGGATAGTTTACGTCATTTTGAAGTGAAGAATTACATTAAAGGAATTATAAGTCATTTTGCTCACGATAAACGTGTTGTCGGATGGGACTTATATAATGAACCAGATAATGTTTCACCTTCAGATCCAAGATACCCTGATAGAGGACCTGAAGTAAAAGAAAAACATATTTATACATTATCATTACTTAAAAAAATATTTAAATGGGCACGAGAGGTTAACCCATCTCAGCCTTTAACTGTAGGTTTATGGAAAGAGCCTAATACCTGGAGTTCTCTAGACAGCTTATCACCAATTGATCAATTTGCAGTGTCAAATTCAGACGTTATCTCATTTCATGCTTATGGAGATTTAAACGAAACGAAAAAGAAAATAGAAGATTTAGAAAAATATAATAGACCTCTTTTATGTACTGAATATTTAGCACGAGGGGAAGAAAACAAGTTCCAAAATATGCTACCCTTGTTTAAAGAAAAAGAAGTGGCAGCTATAAACTGGGGTTTTGTAGCCGGTAAGACAAATACGGTTTTTCCATGGTCTTCTTGGCAAGAACAATTTGATTCTTTGCCAAAAATATGGCATCATGATATTTATTTACCAGATAAAACTCCTTTTGACCAAAAAGAAATTGAATTTATCAAAGAAATATTAATGGAATAACCTTTGTTCTTTTAATATTCTAAATATTTTTATTTGCTATATCGTCTAGATAGTCAATTCAAAATCTTTTGCCGTAAAACCAATATTCAATAAATGCAATGAGTTATCTACTAAAACAATACAACGGTTATACTTTTACAGTGCAGCAGTTTAATTTTTAATCGTAATTAGGCTTTTAAAATATTTAAAAAATTATTTAACACCTGTTTTTAAACTATTATTCAATGCACTTTAAGGAGTTACAGAAAGACATGCGAATCGCCTATTTAGGTGGAGGAACAGGAATCTTTATTTCAGGTATGATATGGATGATTTCTGGAATATGCGGTATGTACTTATCTAAAGAAACAAGTATTTTAATCTTTTTTTTAGGTGGAATGCTCATTTATCCTTTTAGTGTTGTCTTTAGCATGTTATTAGGCAGAACTGGAAAACATCAAAAAAATAATCCTCTTGCTAGACTAGCTACCGAAAGTATAGTGATTTTATTTGTAGGACTGTTTTTAGCCTATTCTGTCTTCCACTTCCAAAAACTATGGTTCTATCCCGTCATGCTAATGACAATTGGCATTAGGTATTTCGTATTTCAAACAATTTACGGAATGAAATTTTATTGGATTTTGGGTCTATTTTTAATTATTGCGGGTGTATTCTGTTTGATTTTTAATCAAGCTTTTTATTTAGGAGCAATAACAGGAGGAATTATTGAACTGGTATTTGGAACTTTTGTTATAATATATGTTACACTAAAGGAAAAGAAAATTTAAAATTGTTAGTACTCCTATGGCTTAAGTTTTCTTTTAGACAGGTTTCTAGCTCAAAATCTTTTAAAGTAAAACTGGTATTCGCTATTTCAAATAATCATACGTTAAACGGCTTTTATCAAAAAGAAATGTAATTGTTTTTGACTACTCTTTATCCACTTATTTATTCCCATTTTCTATTCAAGTAAATCATCTGTGATTATCAATTTGTAATAGTAATAATCTGGTAATTGCGAGTCTGGATCTGGTGTCCACAAATCATTTAAAATTGGATTTTGCTCATAGGTTAAAAACAAATCTCCGTTACTATCTTCTCGGTAAAGCTTTATTTCGTTATTTCTAAACCAGGAAGCTTCAGATGGAGGTATGAATGAATTAGAATTTGAGCTCTTTGAAATATATTGATAGGACTGACTTTGAATTAAAACCTCTCCAGCTTCTTCAAAAAAAATAATTAGATTATAACTAGAATTATTTTGAATTCCGTATTCCGTTCCAAAATAAGGGTCTTCCTCACACTGAAAAGCCATTAATAAAGGTGTTAATAATAACAAGACTCTTTTTTTCATAGCTTTTACATTTGATGAATATTATTTCAACTTAAACACCAAAGTTCACAAAAGAAGTGTTCAATGAGTTACTTCTATCTTACTTGTTAATTAATAATTGCCACACCATCAGCAACAACAGATTTGGTGATTTGAGGATTTTTAATTTTCGAAATTTCCTCCTTTGTTTTACCAGCATCTGATGCGTAATGCTTTAACTGAGCCACTGAAATTGTGTCTGCCTCGATGGAGCCTTTAATAATGATGTCTTTACCAGCAATTCCATTTTTTGGAACAAAAAATGAATAGTCTTTAAAGGTTACAAACAGCTCTTCACTGCCGGAGGTCACTTTTACCCAGCAACCTTTGTTTGGACAACTTGAGAGAATTTGTCCTTTTGTTAGTTCAACAGATTCTTCTGAAATTGAAAATTGCTCACCATAAAAGTTAATTTCAGATTTACCTTCTTTTTCAGAATTTTGAGAGAATGACGAAAATGTCAGCAACAAGAAAAATAAATGTATTGTAATTTTCATAACAAAGGTCCTTAATATTCTGAGGATAAATTTCGTGAATTAAGTTCTATAATTAAAGTTGAGATAGAGAATAATAATACATCATGATTTAAATTGTGTTTTTTCTTCACAAAAGTCATTATAAAATGCTGTCAGTCAATTCAATTGGTCTTTTGTTATTTATCTAAATAAATTCAAATTTGTACCTTAACGTTTAGCACATTTAATTACAATACTATGAAGCGTTCTCTATCATTTCTATTCATTGCATGCATAATTTTTGTACAAGGTCAAGAAAACAATAGGTTATCATTAGAACACTATAAAAATTATGAATGGACTTCAAATCCAAAGCTTTCACCAGACGGCAACCAAGTCCTGTACTCAAGAACTTGGATTAATTTAATTGACGATAAGAGAGAAACAGACCTCTGGATTATGAATAGAGATGGTTCTACGAATCGATTTTTTCTAAATGGATCAAATGGTAAATGGTCTCCAAACGGTAATAAAATTGCTTTTACCAAAAAAGGGGAGCCTAATGGAACTCAAATTTTCGTTAAGTATTTAGGGGTTGAAGGAGAACCAACACAAATAACCAAGCTCGAAAAATCACCATCTAGTATGGAATGGTCTCCTGATGGTAAATACATAGCCTTTTTAATGCATGTTTCATCCGCTCCAGCTTTAAAACCAATTGGAATTCCTGCTCGACCAAAGGATGCTAAATGGACAAAAGCTGCTCAGGTCATAGATCAAGTTGATTACCGCCAAGATCGAGTTGGTTTTCTTGAAAGAGGTTTTAAACAATTATTCATAGTGCCATCAGGGGGTGGAACTGCCCGACAAATTACATCTGGAGAATACGACGATATTTCTGGGGGGATCACATGGACAAGAGATAGCAAAAAAATAATTTTTAGCAGCTATCAAAAGGCTGAAGCTGAGTACGCCAGAGGGCAATCAAATCTGTATTCAGTTGATGTCAGTAACCTAGAAATAAATGAATTGACAACTAGAGCGGGAACAGAGTCTTCGCCAAAGATTTCTCCTGATGGAACTAAAATTGCTTTTGTGGGTTCCACCTATTCGACAAATTTTTATAACGATCGTAAAATGTATGTAATGAATACTGATGGTTCAAATCTAAAATGCATTACATCTAGTTTAGATCAAACACCAGGTTCGGCTTTTTGGGCGAACAATAATTCAGGTGTTTATTTCAATGTTAGAGCGTTTGGTCAAAGCAATGCATACTACGCGGATCTTCGAGGAAAAGTCAAGAAAATTACCGAAGGAAACCACATGCTGAGTATTAGTGACTTAGTAGGCACCCAGACGGTAGCTACTTGGACTGATCCATCTAATCCAAGTGATATTGTTACTTTTTCAATTGAAAAATCAAAAAACATTAAACGTCTTACAAATGTCAATGAAGATATTTTCTACAATGTCGAATTCGGCGAGGTCGAAGAAATTAATTATACGTCAGTGGATGGAAAAAAAGTGCAAGGATGGATTGTGAAACCACCACAATTTGACCCCAACAAAAAGTATCCCTTAGTTCTTAGAATTCATGGAGGCCCTCACAGCATGTACCATGTAGGATTTAACTATAATTTTCAAATGCACGCAGCTCAAGACCAAGTTGTTTTATACACAAACCCGAGGGGGTCTACGGGCTATGGTTATGATTTTGCAAACGCTATTCAGAATGCCTATCCTGGGAATGATTACGATGATCTAATGGCTGGTGTTGATGAAGTTATTGAAAAAGGATATATAGATGAGAAGAAGATGTATGTTTATGGTGGTAGCGGCGGCGGAGTTCTTACAAGCTGGATTGTTGGAAAAACGGATAGGTTTGCTGCAGCTTCAGTTAATTATCCTGTAACAAATTGGTTCTCATTTGTTGGAACTACTGACGGATCGGGTTGGTACCACAATTTTGAAAAATATCCTTGGGAAGATCCAAGTGAACATATTAAAAGATCTCCGTTAATGTATGTGGGAAATGTAACAACTCCAACTATGCTTATGTGTGGTGAAGAAGATTTACGAACACCAATTTCACAAACCGAGGAGTATTATCAAGCCTTAAAAATGAACAAAGTGCCTACAGTGATGATTAGATTTAATGAAGAATATCACGGTACGAGTTCTAAACCATCAAACTTTCTAAGAACTCACGGTTATATCAATGCTTGGTTTAAAAAGCATTCTTCAAAAAACGATAACTACTAATAATCAACAAAAAAGACTGTCAAAAATGAAGGTATTTCATTTCGCTTTTTCAAGAAAAAATCAAGTTAAAAGGTGACATGATATGATGACAAAAGTTGAATTTAATAAATCCCTGAAATACAAATAATTTGAGAAAAAAGTACTTCAACATAGTTTCAATTTTCACTTGCGCAACCTTGCTTTCAATTGGTTGTAGTGAAAGTGAGAAGAAAATATCAAAGCCTAATGTTTTATTCATTTCCATTGATGATCTTAGACCAAGTTTAGGTGTATATGGTGATAGTATTGCTGTCACGCCCAATATCGATGAATTTGCTATGGAGGGAATAACTTTTACAAATTCCTATTGTCAAGCAGCGGTGTGCGCACCTTCTAGAGCCAGTTTAATGACCGGTCTAAGACCTGATTCTACACGTGTTTGGCATCTTGGGGATAAATTCAGAGAACTAAATCCCAATACTGTAACTATGCCTCAGTATTTCTCAAAATTCGGCTATCATACGGTTAACCTCGGAAAAATATTCCATAATTATATGCCCGACTCAATTTCTTGGGATGAACCGGATCTTAGACCTTCTCGTTACAAGAAAAAAGATTGGCTCAATAGGGATGGAGAAACTTTTTATATAAGTGAAGAGGTAAATGCTTCGCAAGTCATTAAACGAGATTCCCTATTAAAAATTAGACCTGTTCGATACGCTGATGGATGGAACACCGGACCAGCTTGGGAGGCAGCAGATGTGCACGACACTATGTACTATGACGGAGCACAAACAAAATTAGCCAAGGAGACATTATCACGTCTAGCAAAAATGAACCAGCCATTCTACATGGGACTGGGTTTTTTTCGTCCGCATTTACCATTTGCAGTTCCAAAAAAATATTGGGACCTATATGACCCAAATAAAATACCCCTAGCTAAAAACAAAGAAATTCCTAAAGGCGCACCTCTTTATTCAATGAATTCAATGTATGAATTAAGGCATTATGATGGTTTTTCGCATATTGGTCATCCTACTTCTTCTTATAGAATGAAAGAAGACACAATAAGGACATTGAGGCAAGGATACTATGCAAGTGTGAGTTACGTAGACGCTTTGCTTGGAGACCTATTCGCGCATTTAATGGATCTTGGAATCTACGAAAACACCATTATTGTAATTTGGGGAGATCATGGCTGGAAATTAGCAGACCACAATAGCTGGGGTAAAATGACCAATTACAATATTGATTTAAAAGTACCTGTAATTGTGCGATATCCAAATCAAAAAAATCGGGGAGTACAAACAGATGGAATGATTGAGCTGGTTGATTTATTTCCCTCAATCTGTGAACTAGCAGGAATTGATATTCCCGATTATGCCCAAGGAACGAGTTTTGTTCCTCTGATTGAGAATACTGAATTACCCTGGAAGGAAGCCACCTTTAGTCAGTTCCATCGCAGGCCAAAAGTTTCTGCTGACGGAAAACGATATATGGGCTATTCTATGAACACAACAAAATATCACTTCATTTCGTGGTATGAGTGGGACTCTGATACAGGCACTAGAGGAAAGTTTAAAAGTTATGAGCTCTACGATAAAGAATTTGATGAATTCGAAACACAAAATCTAGCNGACCGAAAAGATATGAGTGAGGTCTTAACTGCACTATCTCATCAACTCGATGAAGGATGGAGAATGGCTTTACCTGAAAGTCAAAAATAAAAAAGCCTCTGTTTAAAGATTTCTTAGACGTATTACGTTGACTCTTGAAGCAATAGTTCAAGAATTTTAGTTGAAGAATCTCTTATGAGAATTCTTCCGTAGACAATTCTTCAGTTAAATTTACAAGCATCTTAACCCCCTTTTTTAATTGCTCTTTGGCCACAAATTCATTAGCTCTATGAGCCTGTGCAATACTTCCTGGTCCACAAATTGCAGACTGAAAGCCTTCGTTTGCAAACTGCCCAGCTTCTGCTGCATATGATACTGTAGACCAATTTGAATTACCCGATACCTTTTTAATCAAATCTACTACCTCATCGTCGATTTGTGTATCTAAATGAGGCACAGAAGGGTGATTCTCTATATTCTCTATTTTAAAATCCGGATAAATTTTACGCAATTCTTTTTCACGCTCTCTACAATAAGCCTCAAATTCAGCAATAATGCCGTCCATACTATCTTTTGGAATTGTTCTTAAGTCCCAAAAAAAGTGGGCCTTATCAGCAATTACGTTCGGCGCTATACCTCCATTTACAATTCCAATGTGAATGGTAGAATGCGGCGGATGAAAACGATCGTCTTTTTCACCTTGTTCGACCAAAGTATCCATTTTTTTCTCAAGCCATAAAATTAAGCGCATGGCTTCATGAATAGCACTTACTTCTTGTTTTATTCTACTGCTGTGACCAGCAGATCCATTGACATAAGTCTCCATGATATAAATCCCTTTTTGCCCGATAATAGGCTCCATCATCGAAGGCTCTCCAATTATAGCGTATTTTGGTGTCTCGGTGTAATCCTCTTTAATTGCTTTAGCCAAAGCTGGCCCCGCCAAACAACCGATTTCTTCATCATAAGAAAAAGCGAAATATATGGGTTTTTTTAGATCAGCTTGAATCATCTCTGGCAACACTGCTAGGCAACAAGCAATAAAGCCTTTCATATCACATGAACCACGACCATATAGATTTTCATCCCCTTTATCGGTAAGAGTAAATGGATCGGTAGACCACTCTTGTCCTTCAACAGGAACAACATCCATATGACCAGAGAGAATGACACCTCCATCTACAGCAGGACCTATTCTACAATGAAGTGAAGCTTTATTTCCTTCTTGATTGGGGACTAAGTGAGCCTCAACTCCATGTGATTCAACATATGTTTTTATCCATTTCAGGATACTGAGATTACTTTGACCTCCTAAAACAGGAAATGAAACTAGTTTTGCTAAGACTTCTTGTACATTCATATTCATGGTGTAATTAACTATAATTCGTGGCTACTGCTATAATCATTATCACGAATGCAAACATGAGTATAATGAGTAGAACAGGAAAAATAAATCGTATCCAACGATCAATAGGAACACGACACATACTGAGCATGGCGATTAATCCTCCAAGTGTTGGATTGACAAGATTTGAAATACCATCTCCAATTTGAAAAGCCAAAATAGTGATTTGTTGCGATAGACCGAGTGACTCTCCCAAAGGGAGCATCACAGGCAAAGTAGCAAGAGCCTGACCACTTCCTGATGGTATAAAAAAATTAATAATGGTTTGAGAAATAGACATGCATATAGCCGCCAAATACAATGGAAGTCCTTCTAAGATATTTGAAAGCTGATAAGATATCGTATCACCTATATTACCCATTTCCATAAGCACCTTGATAGAGGTAGCAAAACCAACCAAGAATGCTCCAGGCGCTGCAAATGCAACTGATTCGAGTAATGTCTCACTGATTTTAGTCGCAGTCATTTTTGAAACTATACCACAGAGTAGCCCAATAATTAAAAAGACAGCAGAAAGTTCATTAATATGCCAGTTCAAATTAAAGACACCGTAGAGTATAGCAATTAAACCTAAAAGAAAAATACCTATTACTAACCAATTCTTGAAATTTAAGGTATAGTCTTTAAGCGGTTTAGATAGTTCTAAGTTATTGGTATCGAGACCTATTGCTAAACTTTTGTGAGGTTGATTTGTTATTTTATTAAAATACCGCAC
>NZIQ01000084.1 GCA_002691685.1 Flavobacteriaceae bacterium
AATGGCTACCTCAAAAGTGTCATTTCCTTTGAGTATAGCATTGGTAGACATATGACCTCCAAAGCTCCAGCCCCAAATTCCGGTGCGTTCTTCATCGATATACGAGCGTTGACTCAATATTTTTGCAGCCTCAATTTGATCTTCCGTTTCGTATTTTACTAAATTCAAGTAGGTACTCTTTTTAAAGTCTCTTCCTTTAAACCCAGTGCCTCTTCCGTCAACACAGGCGATTATATATCCCTGTTGAGCTAACATTTGGTGCCAATAATCATTGGTTCCATTCCATCGGTCACCGACTTGTTGAGAACCTGGTCCGCTGTATTGAAACATCAAAAGAGGATAGGTTTTAGAAGCATCAAAATCCAGCGGTTTAATCATGTACATATTCAAATCGTGGTCTCCAACGCGAAGCGTAGAAAATTCTTTTGGAGTCATCTCAAAGTTAGCAACGCGATTTTTGAGCGCCTTGTTGTCTTTAAGCATCATCATCTGCATTCCATTTCGAGCTAAGTGCAGTGTAAATTGATAGGGCGTATTTGCCGAATGATGTGTATTGATGAAGTAATAAAATTGTTTACTAAACTGAGCGCTATTTGTTCCAGACTCTGGGGTGAGTAAGGTTTTACGCTTTCCTTTGGTATTGATACTATAGACGTGCCGCTGGGTTGAACCTTGCTCTGTCGATTGATAAAAAATTCTGTCTCGCTTCGAGTCATATCCATAATATGCAGTAACCTCCCAATTTCCTGTAGTGATTTGTCTTTTTAGTGTACCATCAGAATTGTATAGATAGAGGTGGTTAAACCCGTCTCGCTCAGAGGTCCATATGAAATCGTCATCAGCTAAAAAGGTCAAATTATCATGGATATCAACATAGGCATCATCTTTCTCTTCAAAAAACAAATCCGCAGAATTGTTCGCTGTGTTCACCTGAAACATCTTGAGGTGATTTTGGTGTCTATTCAAGGTTTGTACAGTTAGTAACTCTGGCTCATTCATCCATTTTATTCGGGGAATGTAATCGACCTCAGGAAGTTTAACTTTGGCATGGGAATTCTGATTGACATCGAAGAGGTGTAAACTCAATTCGGCATTTTTCTCTCCAGCCTTTGGATACTTGAAGGTGTATGGATATTGATAAAGATCTTTACCGTAGATATCCATTGAAAACATGGGTACTTCAGACTCATTAAATTTTAAATAAGCAATATGCGAGCCCGACGAATTCCATTCGAAAGCACGAACGATAGAAAACTCTTCCTCATAGACCCAATCTGATAATCCATTGATTATTTTACCTTTTTCACCATCTGAGGTAATTTGCGTACGTAAGTTATTTTCAATATCGAAAATGTAGATATTATTGTCCTTGACATAAGCCACCTTATCTCCATTAGGAGAAAATGCTGGAGATTGAATAGGGTCACTATCTACGACAACTAAAGACTTAGCCTTAGAAGTATATACATAGTATACTCCAATTCGAGACCTCCTAAAAATTGGTCTGATTTTGGTTCCAATAAGTATTTTACTTTCATCTTCACTAAAGGCATAAGTGCTAAAATCAGGGATTTCATCGTCTCCTGAAGTAAGCACCACTCCTTTTTTAGTCATTCCCTTATATTCGTACTGCACAATTTCTGAGTCGCCCTCATTGAATTCAATAACGGTGTAATCATAGCCGTTATTCATCGATCGAAGTGAGGCTATAGACTCAGATCTAAAAGTTCCATTAGACCAAATATCTTCAAGTGTAATTTGTTTTTGTTGTGCGCTTAAGGACAAGCTTAGACTCAAAAGCACAGTTAACATTAGTTGTTTCATTGATATGAATTTAGAATTTCAAGTTTACTAATTATTATTCAGAATTTAAATTCTTATTGAATTGTATATTTGAGTAAATAACTTAATTGCTATGAAAAATGTCATTTCTGGTTTTTCAAAGCTCACAAAAGAGCAGAAAATAGACTGGTTGTGCGATTATTATTCCAACAATCCAGAAGAATCTAAATCCCTGCTCAATCGCTACAACAATAGCGACCCTGACGTTCAAAAAATTCACGACGAATTCATTGAAAATACCCTGAGCAATTATTACATGCCTTTTGCTATTGCTCCCAATTTTTTAATTGACCAAAAGGTGTATGCTATTCCAATGGCTATTGAAGAAAGTTCTGTAGTCGCAGCAGCAGCGAAAGCAGCAAAATTTTGGTTAAACAGAGGTGGCTTTAAAACAGAAGTAGTTCAAACGGAAAAAGTAGGACAAATTCATTTAATTTATTCAGATAATCCCTTGACGCTCAAAGATTTCTTTGAATCTCATAGACATGAACTTTTAGATAGCGCTGCCGAAATTACCAAAAATATGCAGGCTCGAGGAGGGGGTATTCTCGACATGAAACTCGTAGATAAAACCGCTCAACTCGAGGGTTATTTTCAAATACATATGTGCTTTGAAACCTTAGACGCCATGGGCGCAAATTTTATCAATTCATGCTTAGAACAAATCGCAAAGACATTTGAAACTCTAGCGGAACAACAAGCCTGTTTTGAGCGTCACAAACCCAAGATAGTCATGAGTATCTTAAGTAATTACGTTCCTAATTGCCTCGTTAGAGCAAAGGTGAGTTGCCCCGTCGAAGAGCTCAAAGAAAATGATATAAATGGCCAAGAGTTTGCAGAAAATTTTCTTACAGCCTTACAAATCGCCCATGCCGAGCCGTACAGAGCAGTAACACACAATAAAGGCATTATGAATGGTATTGATGCCGTAGTAATAGCCACGGGAAATGACTTTAGAGCAGTAGAAGCAGGCGTTCACGCTTATGCCGCTAAAAATGGAAGTTACCAGAGTCTAACTCATGCTAAAATTGAGAAGGGTAATTTTCATTTTTGGATTGAACTTCCTTTGGCCTTAGGCACTGTCGGTGGACTTACCAAATTACACCCTTTAGTCCGCTTAGCAATGGGGATTTTAGGCAATCCAAACGCTAAAGAGCTAATGAAAATTACAGCAGTCGCAGGACTAGCTCAAAATTTCGCTGCAGTGAAGTCACTCGTTACCACCGGAATTCAAAAAGGTCACATGAAAATGCATTTGCTGAATATACTCAATGGATTTGGGGCGACAACTGAAGAAAAAAATCAACTTATAGCGCACTTTAAAAACGAAACGGTGAGCAATGCAGCCGTGCAAAAAGCCTTAGAAGAACTCAGAAAATGAAACAGAGCTACAGCGCCAATGGAAAACTTTTAATCAGCGGAGAATATGCTGTTTTAGATGGAGCCTTAGCTTTAGCTGTACCTTGTAAGCAAGGGCAAACCATAGAGGTTTCAAATATAAAAACATCTAAAGAAAAGATACATTGGCTCTCCTATTTGGAAGATGGTAGTTTATGGTACGAAGATGTTTTTTCTCTTTTAAATTTTGAACCAACAAAACAAAATGATCCAGTTTCAAAAATACTAGAAACACTTTTAAAACAAGCGAGAAAACTAAATGCTAACTTCCTGGTAAACGAGAATCTGGATATTCGAGTTGAGACGTACCTAGAGTTTCCTAGACTTTGGGGATTTGGATCTTCTTCGACACTCATCAGCTGTATTGCACAATGGGCAAAAGTGAATCCTTTTGAATTATTACACGCAGGTTTCGGTGGCAGTGGCTATGATATCGCGTGTGCAACAGCAACAAGTCCAATACTTTATAAAAAAACATCTGCTTCAGACCCCTACATTCAAGAAGTTTCTTTTACTCCTCCCTTTATAAACGATCTTGGCTGTGTTTACCTAAACCAAAAAAAAAGCAGTAAGGATGCCATAAGCGCCTACAATAAAATAGCGAAGTCCGACACCCTTATAAGTGAGATAAGTTCATTGAGCCAGTCCATTACAGCGGCCAAAGAGCTAGATGCATTTGAATCATTACTCTTAACTCACGAAAAATTATTGGCCAGCCATCTCAATATACCCACCATTAAAGAGAGCCTATTCAATGACTTTTCAAAAGATAATGGGCAAATCAAAAGTTTAGGAGCCTGGGGCGGCGACTTTATTTTAGTGACTCAAATTCAAAAAAATATCCCCTACTTTAAAAGCAAGGGATATGAAACTATTTTAAAATTGTCTGACCTAAAACTTACTTTCTAGTAGAAAAATAGACGATTGTCATTAATCTCCGCCATATCTTTTAAGGCCTCGTAAGTACCGATACTAGCATTTTGTATATTTTTAGCCGTAAGTGTCTGTGTAAATGGAGCAAAGTTTGGTAAGGTTATGGCTCCATTAAAATCTACTAAACGAACCATAAATACTCCGGTATTACCCTGAATGAAACCTGATTCTTGACCCGTTTGAAGACCTAGCGCAGTTCCAACTACAGAAGGCTCAGGACCTGAACCTGAAATTACTGGCGAGTTCAAGGTTAGAGCCATTGCTTTAGAAATCATTACGCTAGCATCTTTAGCCGTTTGGTCTAAATTTTTTCCATCGTGTTGTGCTTTAATCATTTGAACCTTGCGTTCTTTTCTTATCATTGGAATAGCAATAAAGGAAGCATCTTCAACAGACTGCACTCCTTCTTCATAAACATTAGTCATTTGTGCAACAACATAACCTGAAGCCAAATCAAATCTTCTGATATCACCAGAATTTGTTTCAGCATCAAATGCCCATTTCACAATATTTCTTTGTTCACCTAATCCTGGTAAATTTTCATCTACTGAACGAATTTTACTCACAGGTCTAGACGATAAATTCATCTCTACGGCTATATTCGTAAACTCGCTAGCCTCCGCATCATTAACTTTCATTTCAAAGGAAGTAGCATCTGTAAATAATTGATTCACCGTTAAATCCGAAGGCTCAATTCTGCGCATCAACGTAGCTACTTGAAAAACGTCTCTTTTGTCCTCAATTTTCACGATGTGATAACCAAAATCAGTCTCTACTAAACCAATTGCCCCTGTGCTGTTTTTAAAGCAAAAGTCATTGAAGGCATCTACCATAGCTCCCTCTTGAAAATAGCCAAGATCTCCACCTCTACTACCTGATGGTCCATCAGAATTCTCACGAGCTAAATCAGCAAACACCACATCGTCTCTTCTAGCTTGAGCTAGTAGTTCACGGGCCTCTGCCCTAGCCTCATTCTTTGAACGCGTAACTGATTCCGCAGCTCTTTCAGCTCCTTCATAAGCAATCAAAATATGAGATGCTCTTATCTCTCCTTGCATCTTTTTGCCCATAAGCTTACTAATCATGTAGGCTCCGTTTTCCTTGTAAGGTCCAAAAGTCTCACCCGTGTTTAAACCAACAATAGAATCGCCATAAGCCGCAGAAATTGCTTCTTTAGGTCTATAAATACTATCAAAAGCTTGATCAGAATTTAGATCTAAGAAAGCTTGTAAATCATTAGTTTGAGAGAATCCAGCAATAGTGTCATAACTGTCATTTGCCTGATTATAAGTGACTTTAGCGTCTAATAATTCATTTACTGAAGCTAATGCATTTTGCTCATCTTCTAATGAAGGGACTTCTGGAAAAAACACATAGCGTATATCCCGGGCTGCATCTTGTTGAAATAAGCCTGAATTTTCGTCTATATATTTCTGTATATCTTTTCTACTCACCTGAATAGTGCTGTCAGGTATACTGTTATATGGAATTTTGATGTACTGAATATCAGCTTTATCATTTTGCAATTTGAATTCAAAAGCTCCTTCTTTAAGTGTAGATACCACACCTGCCTTCACAAAGTTGAAGTAAATACGTTCTTTCGCAGCATTGATAATCGAAGATTCTTCTTTTAACCAAGAGTCGTAGCGAAGTGGATCATTTTCTTTCCAGTTTTGAATGGCATTTTTAAAAATCATACTGTTAAAAACACCATTTTCATCCTGAAAATCTGGAATATTAGCGTAAGCTGAAGTCGATAAGTAATCAGTAATTTGATCACCTTCAATTTCTAAGCCAAGCGCATTAAATTCTTGTTTTAAAATCTCTCCGCTAACCATCTGATCGTAAACAATATTTACGAGTCTGTTGTTAGAATATTGGTTTTGGTATGCGCCAGAGGCTTGCTCCATTCGTTCTCTAAAATCTTCAATTGATATTTCTGAATCGTTTACCTCAGCAACCACACTTGAAAATGTTCCACCACCGCTAAAATTATTGCTTGAGAATATTCCAGAGATGACAAATGCAAAAAGTGCTAAACCAATTATTAAGATCAATATCGTTGTTTGCTTTCTTATATTACCTAAAATCGCCATAGTATTGTATTTCTAAGAGGGGCGAAAGTACAAAATTCTTTTGAAAAAGAAATCCTATATCCGTAGCTAATCAGCGATATTACGGTGTATTTTAACCAATACGATTTTCGTGCTAGAAACCTCAACGATATCAAGGACATAGGTGTCGATATCCATTTTAAATCCCTTTTCAGGAATATCTTCAGTTTGATTCATAATCAATCCGCCCAAAGTTTCATATTCTTCGCTCTCTGGAAGATTTAATTTATACTGCTCATTTAGGTAATCTACCTCTAAACGCGCTGAAAACAAATAGGTGCTATCATCAATTTGCTCCTCGTGGTATTCTACCACATCGTGTTCGTCTTCAATTTCTCCAAATAATTCTTCGATAATATCTTCAACTGTTAATATTCCAGAAGTTCCTCCGTACTCATCTATAACCACAGCTATAGATCTTCGTTTTTTGGTCAAAAGATTCAAAGTGTCTTGTATGAGCATAGTCTCAGGAACATACTCGACAGTCTTCATTATCGATCTTATACTCTGAGGTTTTTTAAACAAATCAAAGGAATGCACATATCCGATAATATCATCTATATTCTCTCGATAAACTAGAATTTTAGAAAATCCTGTCTGTGTAAAAAGATTGCTTAAATCAGATAATCGATCTCGATATTCCACAGCACAGATTTCTGTTCTTGGAATCATTGCTTCTCTAGTTTTAACCTCAGAAAATTCAAGTGCGTTTTGAAAAATCTGAACCTCGGAATCAATTTGATCGTTTTCGCTTACCGCCTCCATTTGTTCATTGATGTAATCGCCCAATTCATCTTTACTAAAGGCTTGTGTGATTTCATCTCCTGCTGTCTTAAAAAAGATTTGCAATACAAAATCGCTCACTTTCATAACGAGCCAAGATAAACCTGAGAATAGAATATAGAAAAAATAAGCCGGTAGCGCCAAAACTTTAATCAAGGAATTGGCATAAATCTGAAATAGCACTTTGGGCAGAAACTCTGCGGTAATTAAAATAACAGCCGTTGAAATTACGGTTTGAGTCAGAACGACAAAATCATTGAGTAAAAGTTGCATCCAATAGGGGTCAGTCGTTGTGGCCAAAGGAAGTGTTTTAGTGAGCACATCACCCATATAATAACCGTATACCACTAAGGCGATGTTATTACCTATCAACATACTAGCGATGAACTTCGAAGGGTTTGCAGTTAGGCGGCTAAGAATCTGTGATAAAAAACCCTCCTGTTTCTTTTCGATCTCTACATGTATTTTATTCGCTGAGACGAAAGCTATTTCCATTCCTGAAAAAAACGCAGAGAGCAGTAAAGCAAATCCGATTATAATCCAATAATGTTCAATCAAAGAATTGTGATTTTTGATTATTCACCTTGACGATTTTCAAATTTCTTTCGGTAGTTTCTTCTAAAGAAGAACATTCCCAATGAAATTACTAGAAAAAAAGCAAATAACATTCGGTCTGAATTCGGTTCATTGTAAATAGAAAATAATCGCACTGCTGAAAAAAACGCTACGACTAAATAGAGGTACTCTGTATATTTTAAAATCTTAATCATCTGATTCTTCTTCGACGTTCATTACGCCATAAGTTTGCATAGCATAAAAATACGTGAAATCTCTGTTGAAATCCAATCCTAATCCATGCATAACCGTTCCGTCTTCAGGATTTTCAAAAGTGAAGGCTTCAGGAGTGAAAATCCAAGAGTCTTGTCGGTCCCAAAAGAGTTTATCTGTATACAATATTTTATTATCATGGGTTTCAATGACAACATTTCCCTCTAACTCAATGAGATTCGTCAAAGAATAAACCGTGGCATAATCCGCTTTAATGATCGTTTTTTGGTCAGACTCATCGAAAAAGTCTAAAACAATTCCTTCTGGGAACAACTGATGTCTAAAGCGCAAGTTCTCGTAATTTTCATTGAGTGAACTGCGTAAAATAACAATCACCCGTGCGGTATCCTTATCTTGCAAGCGCAACGGTTTGGACACCTCCGTGTAAGTGAGAACAAAATCTTTAGTTATTCCCTGTGGAAAAATTTCCTTTTGTTTCTCTTCTAAAACTCGTTCGTACTCTTCACTGCAGCTATAAAAAAGAGATGCCATAACAATTACTGTCATGGCATTCTTAAATATTTTATTTAGAACCTCAGTTCTCAAATCATTAGTCAAGAGTTGGTACTTTCACGCTTCCACCTACCCAACACGAAAAAGAAATCGTCTGACCTGCTCGTCCTGAATTAAAGATGTCTGTTTTCGACGGTGCTTTGGCATTATATGAGGCCACTGCCTTAGAAGCTGTACTTCTTAGTGATGGATCAACGCGCCCTGCCTTGGCAGCTGTTTGAGCCGCAAACCAATAAATAGATCTTTTTTCAAATTGTGACTCTCCACAACTATTTGCTGAATTGGCATACAAGCTAGCAAGTAGTAGGTAAGCTCGACCATTTGCAGGATAAGCCTGAATCGCCTTATTCAAATAGGTTCTCGCTTGTGAAGAACTTCTCTTTCTCGCTATTGTAGCAATTTTATAGAGGATATTTGATTTTCTATAGTTGTCTTCTTCCAACTCAACAGCCTTGTTAAAATCAGCCAATGCTCCGTTGGTATCTCCATCTTTTTGCTTGAGCGTACCTCCGTAAAGGTAGGCATCAGCAGAGGGGTCTAAAGCGAGTTGTGCTTCAAATAATTTCTTAAACATAGGGTCGTCAGTACACTCTTTAGAAAACATTCTTCCCACAGCGCTTTTAACCCATTTTACGTCTCCTTTACGCTCTTCATAATTCTTTTCGTAAAGCGGAATGAGATTATCACAATCAGCAAGCGCTCCTAATTTAGAATCTATACTCTGGGCAATCTTACCAAAAGATTCTGAATTAGTAGTGTAAGCCTTAAGCCTTCTTTTGTCCTTAGAAGTGATTGTACCATCTTCTTCTTTAGGTAGAAGTCTTTGAATAGAATTAGTCAACTTCATGTTCTCAGTTTCTACTTTAGAAACGACCTCGTCATAAACATCAAATACCGTTTGAATCTCTTGTTTTCCTTCATCGTAAAGGTCCACCAAGCTCGAAAAATACATATAAAGAGCCTGAGGGTTCGAGAAATTAGGTCGATCGTTCATAAAGGCATCATTGAGCTGCGTGTAGATATCGTCCTTTCCAATCATTTTCTGTTTGTATTTGAATAGAACCTTGTCGATGATGACATCTGCCATTGGATAATTTTTTGGAAAATACTGCATAGAATCATCGTACAATTTCATCAAATCAGCGATAAATGTGTCTTTATCTGCTCCACTGCTATTTGAAATCTTATGCTTTAAAATACGCTCACCGTACAAAAAGTTGGCTCTGTTTATATCTGGGCAAGCCTCTAAAACCATTGTCCATGGCTCGTAAGCAGCATCGTAATTTTTAACTTTAGCATATTCTACGTAGATCGACAAGTTTGTCATACACTCTTGGTTTGGTGCTTGACTCTTTGTCGTTTGAATGGCAAAGAACAGGGTTAATGTGCTCATTAATAATGTCTTTCTCATATCTTGCGTTTTTGTGTGGGTAAATTTATCTATTTTCTATTTTTAGTCTATTCTTCTTTTAATGAACCATTTGTCATTCAAAGCGAGTCCAATATTTATGCCAAAGTAACTTTCCTTAACTAAATCAGCACTTACGGTACCTTTAGACCCTATTTCAATTCCGACGTTCAAATTAGAGAATCGGTCGTTATAAGTACCTCCCATAGGAAGTCCAATACCAAACGAAAACAAAGATTCTTTTATTGTTTCTCCATTTACAATCATTCCAGTATTACTTGATCTAAATCCAGCTCTGTAGGTTATACGATTATATATCCCGCTCATAGCTTGGTAATTGGGAATGAAGTATCCTCCAATAATGAAATTAGATGCTTTGGCATAACCTACATTGTCTGCGTTTAAAAACTCGTTTTTGAATGCACTCATGTCTTTGTTGTGGTATTCTGCTCCGACAAACCACTTATAATCCTTACCTATACCTAATCCGTATTTATACGTAGTAGGAACATTGACATCTGTATTTCTCAAATTATCCTGATCTAAATCAACATCTACTAGTTCTACATTTCTTCCATTAGAAACAAAAAAAGATCCTATAGCCTTACGGTTTTCTGAAGTAAAACTCAATGGAGAATTCACACCAAAATAAGCTCTAAGTCTATAATAATCATTTTTGATGTACACTTCTGGGCTATATGTGAAGGCGTAATTAACGTCTAAACCATTTATTCGTGAATCTCGATTGTCAAAGGTTCCAAATTGCACTCCTTGTACTGTTTGAGAGCGATCATATGCCAAATTTCCAAAATTAAAATGAGCGGATAATCCGACATTAAAATTTGGACTGACTTGAATTCCAGTACCTATAAAGACTTTATTTAGTCCTCCAGACCCCTCATAGAATGTACTTAACGTATCCTGAGACTGATTGACAGTTTCATCTAAAATATTGTATCCAACAGAAGAATAAGGAATAAGACCAAACCCAACAGACATTTTTTGAGATACCGGAAAAGCTAAGGCCAAATACTCCAAGTTTGCTACTACGCTTTCAGCGCTAAGGTCATTCGTTTTAAAGTCAATGGTGCGATAAGAAATTCCCACAGTGTATGCAGTGATTCTCAAATCACCATAAGCAGCAGGGTTTTGAAGATTGATGTGTATACTATCTCCGGCCATACTTAGACCACCCATGGCTCTATTATCAATAGTTGTACCACTGCGAAACTCTCCGATCCCAAAAATAGAATAAGGAGAGACCGTTCCATTTTGGGCCATGGTCGTTATTGTTGTCACTAAGGCAAATATCGCAAAACCTACTCTTATCATTCAGTTTAAATTTTCTTTCAATAAAGAGTGAATTCCCTTCAGTAAAAAATTAGAATGGGCAAAGATGGAGTTTTTTAACTTTTTCTCAAAAAAATGAGCATCTCCACCTGTTAAAATCACTGTTAAATCTTTATAAATCCCAGAAAAATGGGAAATAAAGCCTCTTAGTTCTTGATGTACTCCTTTGATCACACCTATATGCATACACTCTTCAGTAGTTTCTCCAACTACTATATCTAAATTTTTTGCTTGTAATTGAGGTAATCCATGAGTATCGTTGTGCATGGCTCTATATCTAGATGTGCAACCCGGAGAGATTACACCACCGTGATAAATCCCTTTGGCGTCTTTCAGCTCATAGGTAATGCAGGTACCCAAGTCAATTATTAAGCAATTATCATCGGGGTATTCTTGTTGTGCGGCAGCAACAAGTGCCAAACGATCTGCTCCCAAGGAAGTCATTGATTTATAATTCGACTTAAAAGTCAACATGCTATCAGAATTGACATAAAAAATAGTGGTGACAGAACTAAAAAATTTTAAAAGCTCCTCAGGGATTTTATTTACAGAACAGACTCCTATTCGACTTATCTCATTAAATGTACTTTGGGCTTTGATTTCAGGAAGGAAAAATGCTTTTAATACAACCCCATGTTCAATGATCATATCATTTTCAAAAAAAGCCCATTTAATTCGACTATTGCCTATGTCGACAATTAAATCCATATCAAATCTGTGATTGTTAAATAAATCGTCTTCGAAGATACTTTTTAAAGGTTTTATTTTTGTTATAAATCAAATAAAATTATATTTGCACCCGCTATTTAGCAAGGTACCTTAGCTCAGTTGGTAGAGCAACGGACTGAAAATCCGTGTGTCCCTGGTTCGATTCCTGGAGGTACCACAAAAAGCCCTCTCCTTTGTTGGACAGGGCTTTTTTGTTTAAATAGGTTTAAAATAAAATTTTGAACAGTAATTATTCTGTCTTCTCGCTTGTACACATTTGTATCAAGCTATCTGGGTTGTGCTCACTCTTTTAATTTGAATTAATCATTGACACAATTGACAAAATTAGATTGCCAAGACCAATACTAACCTTGAAGTGCTTGAATTACTCATTCAAAAATTCATCAAATGATTTAAGCTCTTCGAATGAAATTTTAGACTTCTTTTTTAGTCGATTAAACTCCTTTTCCGCAGTTGAATAAAGACCTAAAACAACCTCCATATACTCCATTTCATTTGGAGATGGAACCGAATAACTATCAGCTACTTTACTGTACAAGTTGGCTAATTTTTCTCGAAGTTCTGGCTCAGCGGCTCCGACATAATTATCTCCAGTTGTAATAACCAATGTCTTCTTTAAGTCCATTAATTTAGACTTTAATTTGCCTTGACTACCTTCGATCATTTCGTCTACTTGATAGACCATATAAGCTAAGTCTTGTGTAAGATCATAAAGTGACATAACGATATCATTTTTTTGCTTAAAATAAGCTGTATCCACACTTGTTGTGGGGTCATTCGTTAGTTCGAATTCCCACTCAAATTTATCTCGCCCTTTATTAATTACAACTTTATACGTTCCGGCTAATACTCTTGGCGAGGTAAATCCTCCAAAAGCGAGTGTTTTACCTTTTGCAACCTTGGGTTGTTTCATGGTATAATTCCATCTAACAATATTGACTCCTTTTGATTTTCCAGGACTAAGCTTAGAGATGACATTCCCTTCTAAATCATGTATTTCCATGGTCATTTTTCCAAAGGTGTGTCTTTTTGGAAGTAAATATTTGAATTGAGCAATCGTTGTTGGATTTTCTCCAACAAACTGTGTTTCCGCTCCAAATGAACTTCCGAAGCCATAACTCTTATCGCTCATTAGCATACCTGTAGGCTCAAAAAAGTGCAGTTTCGAAGACAACTGATCACTGTTTATTTCTCTCAGTGGTGATATATCATCTAAAATAATGACACCTCTTCCGTGAGTACCCATAACCAGGTCATTAGTTTTCGATTGAAGTTCAATATAATGAACCGCAACAGGTGGCATGTTTTTTGTAAAGTGGCTCCAACTTTCGCCACCGTTGTTTGTGATAAATAATCCTTTTTCTGTACCGAGAAATAAAAGATTAGGATTTACATAGTCCTCTTGAATATTTCTTGCAAAAATGGGTATATCATCAGTAACTATTGAATTCCACGTAACGCCATAATCGGTTGTTTTATACACATATGGCGCAAAATCTCCTCTGGTGTGGCCATCAAAAACCGCATAGGCCGTTCCTTTATCATGAACGCTTACTTCTATATGATAGGCCCAAGTATTCTCTGGTAAACCACTTATATTTTTTACAGTATTAGTCCAGGTTTTTCCTCCGTTTCTGGTTACCTGCACATTGCCATCATCGGTACCCACCCAAATCACATTTTCATCAAGTTTTGACTCCGCTATTGTAAAAATGGTAGTATGGTTTTCAGCTCCAGAATTATCCATAGACAAACCTCCTGAATCTTGTTGATTTTGTTTTTCTGGATTATTAGTTGTTAAATCCTCAGAGATAGTCCTCCAGCTTTCGCCCATATCGTCTGAAACGTGAAGGAATTGACTCCCGACATAAAGTCTATCCGGTTGATTGTAACTGATTTCAATTGGAGTGTTCCAATTAAACCTCAATTTAGGTTGACCTAATTTAGGTAAAGGATGAATTGTTTTAACTCTTTGTTTTTCTGTATCATATCTCCAAATATTTTCAGCACCCTGCATTTCAGAATAAATTATTCTTTTTGTAGGATGGCTCAAAACTCTGAAACCGTCTCCCGCTCCAACTGATTTCCAATCAGCCGCTGTAACTCCGCCACCTGATAAATTTGGGCCATACCAAGATCCATTATCTTGTAAACCTCCGTAAACATTATAGGGCTCCTCATTATCAACAGAAATATGATAAAATTGTGAAAGTGGTAAATTTTCAACTATTTCAAAGGTGGTTCCTCCATTCCAAGACCTGTAGACGCCTCCATCTGTTCCTGCATAAATATTATCTGAATCCTCTATGTTAAATGCAAGATCGTGAATATCACTGTGCATAACCCCTAAATCTTTGAATGTCTCTCCTCCATCTCGAGAAATAGATCCAGACAACCCAGCTTTTAAGATTACATCTGGATTTGTGGGATCTACGACAATTCTTGAAAAATAAAAGGGTCTAACTGTTATTCCGAAATCGTTATTAGACTGAGTCCAAGAATTACCCCCATCTAAGCTTTTGTAAAGTCCTTTTTGCTCCTGTTTCTCTGCTTCTATTACCGTGTAAAGGATATTAGGACTCGATGGAGCAATCGCAATAGCCAATCTACCAAGCTTACCCTCAGGAAAACCATTGTGTATTTTACTCCACGTTTTTCCTCCATCAATAGATTTGTAAAGGGCACTTTTTTCTCCTCCAGAATTAAACGACCAACCTGTTCTTCTAAATTCCCACATTGAGGCGTATAATATGTTTGGATTTGTTGGGTCCATAGCTAAATCAGCACATCCAGTTGAAGGACCGTCATATAAAACTTGAGCCCATGTTTTTCCTCCATCCTCAGATTTATAGACTCCTCTTTCATCACTATCAGACCACAGCGCTCCTAAAACCCCTACAAAGATTTCATCAGAGTTATTTGGGTTAACAATAACATTAGCAATTCGCTCAGAATTTTCAAATCCAATTTTATCCCAATTAATTCCACCGTCAACAGACTTGTATAGCCCATCACCAACGGATACACTATTTCTTGTCCAGGTTTCGCCTGTACCGACATATATGGTATTATCAGGATCGTTTGGGTCTAAGGTAACAGCCCCAATAGATTGAATATGATCGTCAAAAATTGGATTGAAAGTTGCACCTCCGTTATTTGATTTCCAAACTCCACCCCCTGCAGTTCCTGCGTATAGTATTCTCGGATTAGTTGGGTGAAGTTCTAAGTCATTTATTCGTCCGCTCATAAGAGCAGGTCCTATATGTCTAGCCCTTAGGTCACCAAAATATGATTCTAAATTTAATTGATCTTTTTGTTGGCTTTGTGCAAAAAATGAGCACAGAAATAAAGCTAATAGAAAGCCGTAAGTATATTTTCTCATAATGAAATTTATAGTACCGTAAAAGTCAAAGTGTTAATTATTCTCAGGAAATGCAAATACACTATCGTCAATTTCAGGGTTTAAAACTATTTTGTTAATGCTGACAGATGCTCCATCTTGCCCAACCATTCCTTGTGATTGTGAAAAAGGAAAATACAATCCTTCTACCTCTTGGTAATCGCTAAATTTGACCTCACTCATTTGACCTTTCATAGGACCTGATTTAATTTCAGATTGTTGAGCAATAGGGACAAAATTGTCCATGTCAAAGAAATAAAAATCGACATTTTCTACCTCTTCTCCATCGGCCAGAACTGGTGTTTTTGTCAATTTCACTTTATAGCATTCTGTACCATCTATTTCCTCTGTACCTAAAAGCTCAGCAGAATAGCCTTTTGACTTATAATCTAGTAATGGATTTGGAAAATCTCCTATTGATCTTTTGACATTTTCAGTCGTCTCATCATCGCTTTTTTCAGCTTTCTGATTCATCAAATTTATACTCCAAGAAACCTCTCCATCGAAAACACCTTGTTTTATTTCCTGTCCTTGAAACTTAATAACCGACATTTGATTCCCAGATTTTAATTGGGTGATTTCTATCGGGATTTCCATACCCATTTGGTTGACAACAGCATAAAAAACAACTCCTTCAAGAGCATTCCATTGCTCTGCTCCTCCTGTATTTTCAAAATAATTATCAATGATTTCATCTACCGTTTGAGCATGAGACGAAATATTTACACTAAAAATAAGTGCTAGTAAAAGTAAAACTGAATTTTTCATATTATTTGAGTTAAGATTGATAAAAAAACATTAGCTACAAGATTCGCATTTGCCTTGGAGCAGTATTTGTGAAGTTATTATTTTTAAGTTAGGGATGTCTGGAATGTGAATATCAATATTAAGACAATCCATTTTACCACATTCAATACACTGAAAATGAGGGTGTCGGTCCTGATTAAAATCTTTTGAACAATGCTTGCACTTTGCATAGCACTTACTGCCATTTTTATCTAGAAAAGAATGCAAAATTCCATCGTCTTCTAATTTATCTAAAACACGATAGATTGTTGTCTTATTGATCTGAATTTGTAGACGATTTACCAATTCAATTACTGAAATGGCACCATTAGAATTATGAAACTCATTCATCAATAAATCCACAGACGGCGTTCTGCGTTTAATACCCATGTCGCAAACTTATAACAACATAGTTGCACTAACAAACAAATTTCATAGTTTTGCCACTCAGTTGCATTAATAGAAATGAAAAATTTAAGCTATACTAATGACATTGCCGGGAGTGCTGTAGGAGCTATTTGTGTCCTTCACTGTGCCTTAACTCCACTATTGTTTCTCTCTCCAAATTTTATAGAACTAAGTAATGACTCTTCCGCATTATTTTGGTGGAAAAATGCAGATTTTTTGTTTTTGACATTATCATTCATCGCTGTATTCCGTTCTTCATCAACAACTTCAAAAAAAGCACTAAAATTTATTTTTTGGGTGTCTTGGTTGTTTCTTTCAATTGCTATCCTGAATGAAAGGTTGGCTTTTTTCCAATCGACAGAAATCTACATATACCTGTCTAGTATGCTTTTAGTAGCGGTGCATCTCTACAATTTAAAATTTTGTTTGTCAAGTAAAAAGCTATGAACCCTGTGGACCGTAAACTACCTGTTACTGTACTAAGTGGATTTCTTGGTGCCGGAAAAACTACTTTACTCAACCATGTATTACACAATAAAGAAGGTTTAAAGGTTGCCGTTATCGTTAATGATATGAGCGAGGTGAACGTCGATGCGAATCTGGTCAAAAACGAAAATATACTATCTAGAACAGAAGAAAAATTAGTCGAGATGAGTAACGGCTGTATTTGTTGCACCTTACGAGAAGATTTGATGATTGAGGTAGAACGACTCGCTAATGAAAAACGATTTGATTACTTATTAATAGAAAGTACGGGCATTAGTGAACCAATCCCAGTGGCTCAAACATTTAGTTTTACAGACGAAGAAAGCGGCATCGATTTATCGAGATTCAGTTATGTGGATACGATGGTCACCGTAGTTGATGCCTATAATTTCTTCAAGGATTTTGGCAGTCCCGAAACACTAGAGGACAGATCTCTTACTAATATTGAGAATGACCATAGGACGATAGTAAACCTTCTTACGGACCAGGTTGAATTTGCCGATGTAATCGTTTTGAATAAGACAGATTTGATTACTGCTCCTCATCTTGAATTATTGAAAGCAACACTGCACAAATTAAATCCAGCAGCACAAATCATTGAAACAATTTTTGGTAAAATAAATCCAGCACAAATTCTAAATACCAAACTATTTGATTTTGAAAAAGCTGAACAAAGTGCCGGTTGGATTGAAGAACTCAATAAAGAAGAACACACGCCTGAAACCGATGAATACGGCATTGGCTCGTTTGTCTTTCGCAGTAAAAAACCTTTTGACTCAAATCGATTCAGAACATTTGTTCAAGATAAGTTTCCCATGAATGTGATAAGAAGTAAGGGGTTATTTTGGATCACATCAAGACCAGACCAAGCCTTGATTTGGGGTCAAGCTGGTGGATCCTTAAGAACCGAAAGTGCTGGTGTATGGTGGGCAAGTATGTCTTTAAGTCAAAGATTCAATAATCCTGTTTTTATGAATAATCAAGAGGAAATAGAAAAAGACTGGGACAATACTTTCGGTGATCGAAAAAATGAAATTGTTTTTATAGGCCAAGATATGGACCAAAATCAAATCTTAAATGGATTAAATAAGTGTCTGGCTTCAGATAAAGAACTCACAGAAAAGAGGTGGAAAAAGGGATATAAAGACAATTGGCCAATAGAGCGATCATATGCTTTAGAAAATTAATAATCACTTTAAATTTAAATACCTATGATAACAAAAGAAGAAGTAACAGAGGCCCAACAAAAATGGGGAAACGGAGTCGTACAAATAGGCTCATTAAAAGAGAGCAGAGAAAAATGTGAGGCATTTACAAGTCAATTTCTAGACGATCGCTATGCCTTTGACAAAACAGTATTATTCAAGCCCACAAAATGTGAAATTGAACAATTCAGACCGTCTAAAGCAGAAGCTATGTCTTATTTTATTGCAGGAGATGATAGGACTTGTTCTGAAGATCATGGTTTCGCAATTCAGCCATGGACTAAAGTAAGATTTGAGAATCATGGTATGATTTTAGAGGAATCACGTGCAATCGCAATGGGGAACTATTTTTTTACAGATCTAAACGGCAATGAGGCAAAAGTAGAATACACTTTTGGATATCAAATGAGTAATGGTGAATTAAAAATTGATTTACATCACTCATCATTTCCCTTTTCGCACTAAAAGGAATTCAGTAAAAGATGAATAGGCTTTTTCTTGTATGTCCAACTGATTTTTTAGAATCAAAAATTAATGAAGTTAACTACAACTCCAATAATTATTTTTACACTTCATTGGGCAATTCATTAAATACCGATTTCAAAACACTTTTACATATCAAAGAAATTTTGAATAAGCATTCCATTGATGAAGTCCACTTTGTCCTTTCACCTTCTAATAAAATTATTTTAGACGCACTGAAAGGGCAAAGGTTTTCTCGAATTAGAAATATGGGCAATTTTTACAAAAAAATAAATCAACTCAAAGCCCATAAAATCTGTAAGACTCAAGACGGAACAGAATATTTATCAATTTCCTTTTATCTCAATAAGAAAGTAAAAGAAGTCCAACAATTTCTGAACATTTCATCTTCGACACCAATTAAAGTGACAGGTCTAATCTACGACAGTAAAAGAGCTGAATTCGAGAACATTTACCCTGTCTTATATGGTCTTGAGTATTTTCAATTAAACTAATGAAAATTGAACAGCTTTGAGTTTCGGCACCATTTAAGTATTCAACTCACAAAATTCTTTGGCTTGTAAATCACAATTCAGTGAGCTCATGCAAGGAAAAATCAATTGTATTGCAATTTTAAATTAATCGATATAAATTTAGGAAAGATCTAAACCGTATTTTATGAAAACAAGTTTCTACACCCTTTGCCTTAGTATTTTATTGATGGTCTCATGCCAACAAAACAACAGTTCGACAACAGAAAAAATTAAGGAAGACGAAGTATTGACTGCCCTAGACGAACTCTTTGAGATCGTAGATAAAGATATTGACCGTATCAATGATATCGTGACAGAAGACTACTTCATTTTTGAAAATTCAAGAAAATACTCTACTGAAGAATTCGTAGAATATGTAAAAAGTTTTGGAGACTTTGAATCAAAGCGAGACTTTACCAATATAGAAATTGACACCGATCTAAACAGTGCTCATTTGAGTATGAATCATCACGGAGAATTTGATCTGCAATCTGAATCGGGAAAAATTCGTATGATTTATGACTGGATTGAAAGTGCCTATTTGGTGAAATCTGACGACAAGTTAAAGTTCAAGTTTTTCTTTTCGGAAGTTACTTATGACACCATTGTACCATTAGATTAAAGAATTTTCCAGGATTTCATAACATATCTTAAGTTTATTGTATCAGGTTAGTACAATATATTTTTAAATTTGTAATTTAAAGTAATTTGTATGAATTATGTTATAAAACCAAGTTTTAGGTCAGGTTGTTCAGTTTCTACATCCTTAGATTTGCTTGGAGATAAATGGTCTCTACTTATCATAAGAGATATTTTTTTGCACAGAAATACCTTCAGCCAGTTTCTAAAAGAAAGTCCTGAAGGCATTGCGACTAACATTCTTACAGATCGTTTAAAAAAGCTAAGAGCTTTTGGAGTAATCGATTTTATTCAAAAATCAGCAGACAAAAAAATTAAAAGTTTTTACCTAACCCAGAAAGGTATCGATTTATATCCTGTTCTTTATGGTTTTCACAATTGGTCTATCAAACATGTAGATTACGAAAAACACGAGGTAGTTGAAAATACGCTCAAAGCCAATGAAGGAAAATCAGATACGGAGATTATTCAGTCGGCCCAAGAAGAGTATATGAATTATAGAAAAGACGAATTTGGTTTCTAATTCTTTTGATTAGAAACTTCGCTTTCTACGAATTTGAAGTAGAATAAAAGAATTAAATAACCAAATAGACTTCCCGCCAAAATAAAGGCTACATTGAGAAAACCTTCGGCACTAAATGAAATACGCATAAGTATTGTGGCTATAATAAACCCAGTGTTTCTCAAGAGTTTAAAATTCTCCTGAGTGACTCCATAAGAGAAAAGCAATACTAAGACATCAGCTAATATCAATAAGGTGAAAAAATCCTTGTAAAAAATAGAGTTCAAATTATTACTCATTCCTGGAATCAAATGCTCTTTAGCGAATGAATAGTTGATGAAATCAACAAAATGCACACAACTCACAACAACAATGATCAATAATAACACTACCGATAATTTCTTCTTATAACCTTTAAAAATGAAGTCTCTTTCTTCTTCTAAAAGTGACCTAGAAAGGGCATTCAATTTTAGATGAATCCGAGAAAATAATAGAACTATCGCCAACAAGAGTAACACAGCTAAAAGATCAATTCCCAGATTAAATAGCTCCAGGTTTGTTTCTAAGGCTTGGTCAAAGTCTATTTTTGTAATATCTCCAAAAATTCTTCGGATTAATACTAGTGCAATAATCTCGTATTGCTTTAAAAGTGAAGTAGTGAACGACCTCGGTATAAAAAAGATTAAGAGGTAAATCTCATAAACTAAAATGAAAGAAAATGGGGTGTAGATCGCGTTAATCGGGGTCCCAAAATAGTCTTCGTTTAAAGCGCTAAACAATTCAAGATTAAAAAACAATACAAGTAAGAGGTGGATAAAAAATCCGGAAATAGATAGAATTAAAATAAGTTTTTCAAATTTCTTTCTGACTTTCTTAGAAAAAAACAACTCAAAATAATCTATTTGACTAAATACAGCGCTCATAACTTTTAGGTAAAAAGAAAATTCTTAGTTTTTTGTTTAAAGTTAGTCATAATTTTTTAAACAAAATTTAAATCCATGATTATCAATTTTTTAAGAGGTTGCTAGAATTACCTATCATTTCACAGAGGATTGTATTTTTGTTACATGCAAAAACCACTAACTGTAAGTGAAGCAATAGCCTTTAGAAGATCTGTTCGAAATTACACAGACGAAGCCCTAGACGACAAGATTGTCAAAAGATGTGTCGAAAACGCTACCCAAGCTCCTAACAGCAGCAATATGCAATTATGGGAATTTATTCACGTCAAAAACCCTAAACTAAAAGAACTTCTAAATACAGCTTGTTTCAAACAACAGGCTTCCAGAACTGCTGAACGCTTTGTAATTGTAGTAGTAAGACGAGATTTATGGAAAAAAAGAGCAAGGGCTAATGCTGAATTTATAGCTCAAAATAAAGCAGAAACGGAATCTCAAATTCGAAGAAAAAAGTTTGCGCTACGCTATTATCAAAAACTCATGCCCACAATTTATGGATTTGACAACCTTGGCATCCTGAGTAACATCAAAAAAATATCCACTTGGGTAAGCGGAATCTTCAGACCTATATACAGGCAAGTCTCCATAAATGACATGCGTATAGTCACTCATAAAAGTGCTGGCCTGGCAGCGCAAAATTTTATGCTTTCTATGGCA
This sequence comes from Flavobacteriaceae bacterium, assembly GCA_002691685.1. Taxonomy (GTDB): domain Bacteria; phylum Bacteroidota; class Bacteroidia; order Flavobacteriales; family Flavobacteriaceae; genus UBA3478. The sequence goes on from NZIQ01000084.1 coordinate 21,936, forward strand.
GAGATGGAGTACGATACCTGTCCAATGGAAGGTTTTGATTCTAGACTAGTTAAAAAAGCCTTAGATCTTCCAAAAAAAGCAGAAATTAATATGGTTTTAGCTTGTGGAAAGAGAAGCGAAACCGGTATTTACGGTAAACGATTTAGAATTCCTTTTAAAGAGGTTTACAGCGAGCGCTTTTGAACAAAAGATTATTTAATCCGTATCCAAAATGATTTCAGATACTAATTCGTAAAAGGCACTCCATAAAATCCCATTTGTCGCAGAATTAACACACCTTGATTCTTTAGGCATTACTTTTATCGAATACAATAATGGATCTCTTTGATCTCTTTCTGTAGGCGCTTGTTTAGAAATTTCATCTGCTGCCAATTCTTCAAAGGAATAAGTGGTGGCTGTAAAAGCATCAATCTTATCTAAAAGTAGCTTTGCTCTTTTCTGATCAATTCGTCCAAATTCATCTCTGATGAGTGCCCCTAGTTCTAGCAGTAATTTGTTGGAAGCTACCGAAGTGTTTTGAATTGAAAAGTTGGGATTTGCATAGGTATAACGACCCTCTTTGACCACAATAGGCGCATTGTATCCTAAAATATCAGAACGCATTACACGAATATCATCTCGGATTGTTCGTTCAGAAACCATTTTATAGATGCCTCTATATTCAGCCAAGGCTTCAGAACAAGCGAGCTGCAATTTATCTATCGAATAATAAAACGCTCCTCCCTGTAAAAGAGTATCTATGGTCTTGTAGCGAATTAAGGCATTTAGATTCGTTGGCATTTTGTTTTGTAATTGCAAAAAGACTGCATAATAAGCAATCAAATTTGCTAAACAAAATACAAAAATTATGAAAGAAATTGCCCTTCTACTAGACAAATCAGGCTCAATGATTGGTCTTCAAAAAACGACAGTAAAAGCAGTAAACAATTTTATCTGCGAGCAAAAATCAATTCATCCTAAACAGCGATTATCACTGATACAATTCAATGAAAAACAGAGTTGGACTTATGAGCATCAAAAACTAAAGGATATTCCAACCTTTGAACATAAAGACTATCAACCCTCAGGACTGACGGCGATTTACGACACTCTAGGGGACGTGATAAAAAAGTACAAAAATAACAATACAGAAGTAACCATTGCCCTACTCACAGATGGATACGAAAATGCAAGCCGAAAATTTACAGCGAAGAAAATTCGTAAAAACATAAAACAACTCGAAAAGCAGAAAAAATGGAAATTCATCTATTTAGGAGCCGACTCATCTACATTTCTCGATGCTGAAATTTTAGGGATTTCTAAACAAAATACCATTCAAATTGAAGCCTCTGAAAAAGGTATTCCCATGGCTTTTTCAGTAATACAAAAAATGATAAGTGCGATTTAGCCATCATATTCTTTAAATTCACAACTTAAATTACATTTATTACTAGCGTTTCTATTATACTTGTAAAAACTTAATTCATGCGCAATCTAGCTGGCTTTTTGATTCTAATCTTATTGTTGTCTTGTGAAAAAGATGCTGCAAATCCTGATACGATATTTTTTTCTGTGCAGGTAGGTGCTAATGAGGGAGGAAGTGTCTCTATTTCTTCAGGAAATTATCCCGAAGGAAGTTCCTTAAGCATACAAGCTGTTCCCTTAGCTGACTACAATTTTAGCAGTTGGAGTGGAAGCCTAAGCAGCACAACAAATCCTCTTGAAGTGACCCTTACACAAAACTTGCAACTCCAAGCCAATTTTGTCAAAAAACAATTTGAATTAAACGTAAGTGTTACCGGGGAGGGAAGCATAGATCAAAAGCTCCTAAATAGCGGAAAATCATACGAAATAGGTTCACAAGTTGAACTGAGCGCTACTCCTGCATCAGGATGGGAATTTGAACAATGGACTGGTGGAATAGAATCTAGTGAAAACCCCGTAACGATTAATTTAACAGAGGCAAAAGAAATCACCGCCATTTTCATTCGCAAACAATACAACCTCAGCTTAACAATTACAGGTGAGGGAACAGTAAACGAACAAGTAATCAGTCAGCCTGCGCAATACGATTTTGAAACTGAAGTAAGACTAACAGCAGTAGCCGCAAATGATTGGGAATTCGAATCGTGGACAGGAGATATGAACAGCGGTGAAAACCCAATCGAAATATCTATTGACAAAGAGTACCAACTCAGTGCTAACTTTCAACTTAAAGATAGCGATTTAGACGGTGTTCCTGATCGAGACGACTCCTGTCCAAATACATCTGCAGGAACGCAAGTAAATCAAGATGGGTGTCCCGTTCAGGGCGATGTGCCGCTTATAGCAGCACCTACACCAATTCACGATGCATCTGAGGTCATTTCAATCTTTAGCAATCACTTCAATAACGTTACTGTAGATACCTTTAGAACTGACTGGTCTCAATCGAATTTTGAATTTGTCAACATCTCAAATAATCAAACACTGCGTTATTTCGACTTAAATTTTGTCGGAATTGAAACTGTCAATCAACAAATCAATGCAAATGCGAAAACACATATACATTTTGACTATTGGACTGCTGATACAAACGCTATTCGATTTAAGCTGGTAGACTTTGGTGCAAACGGAGTGTATGACGGGGTCGGTAATGCAGATGATACCGAACACGAAATCGTGATAGAAAATACATCCAAAAACAACTGGCAAAGCATTGATCTCTCCTTAGATGATTTCATCGGTTTAACCTCCCGAAAAAATCTTGCTCAATATATAATCGTAGCCCAACCTTCAGGAACTAGCACTATATATCTAGACAACATCTACTTTTATGGAGATAACGGCAATGGCGATGGTGGTGGTGACGACGGCGGTGGTGACGACGGCGGAGAAACCAATTTAGAACTCATTTGGAGCGACGAATTCGACTATCAAGGTAGACCAGATAATAGTAAATGGCATCACCAAACCTTTGCACCAAATGGTGGCAGCTGGTATAATGGAGAACTCCAACATTATGTAGATAAAGAAAACACCACTTATGTAAGTAATGGGACCTTGAAAATCATTGCCAGAAAGGAAACATACTCTACACAAAATACTACTAAAGAGTACACATCTGCTCGTCTTAACTCAAAATTTGACTTTAAATACGGGCGTATAGATGTACGCGCGAAATTACCTTCTGGAACTGGAACTTGGCCAGCAATCTGGACCCTAGGGTCTAATATTAATGAGCCAGGGAATTATTTTGGTGACTCGAGAGGTAGTGTAGGTTGGCCTGCATGTGGAGAAATCGATATCATGGAACAAAACGGATGGGACAAAACCCGTTCCTATGGTTATTTCCATTGGGCTAATACACAAACAGGAGAATATCAAACTCAAGGAACAACAACATTTATCGCTGATAGCGCCTCAGAATTTCACCTGTACTCTTTAATATGGGATGAAACTAAAATGCAGATATTATTAGATAATCAGGTTTTTATAGAATTACCTAATGAGGTAAGTAATCCATTCGACAATGCACATTACCTCTTGCTAAACATAGCTATCGGTGGTAACTTAGGAGGTGAAGTTCCTGCGAATTTCCCTAACCAAGTAATGGAAGTCGACTATGTCAGAATTTATCAATAAACAATTCAAGCTATATGGCCTTGGTTTAATCCTAAGCCTATTTTTCTCTTGTACCACTACTAAAGAAAGTACGTCTAGATTTGATGTGCAAAAAGATCTTCTTTTAGCACATTACGATTGCAAAACTGATGTTGATGATTTACATTCAATAGCAGCTTTTAGGAGTTTACTCTCTTTATCAGCCTTTAAAGATTTGAATTTTCATGTAGTTACTGGAGCTTATGGTACACAAGAAGGTTTGTATGTGCCTCCTGAGAGCTTACTTGACAAGGCATTTCAAACATGGTCAGATGCGCATACCGATTTTGAGAAAGCATTAAACGAAACCTATACTAAGGCTTTAGTCACTCTTGAAAATAAGGGTAGTATTTGGATTGCTGAAGCTGGTCAATCGGATTTTTCTGCAGCCTTAGTAGAATTGATTCGAAATAAGCATCCAAAAATAGATACCAAAAACTTGATTCATATTGTGCAACATTCGAATTGGAATGAAGAAGTTACCTCTGAAAAAGCGCGTAATTATGTTCGTAAGCACACAACCTATCACAAAATACCAGATGGAAATGCCCTTGATAACGGTAGTCCTGGCTTCAGGTCTGATAAAAAAATAGCATTGGCTCTGTTTCTAAATGAGGAGCTACAAAAAATTTGGTCTGAAGCTATAGATTTAGGTAACACCTATAATGGTATTGATGGCAGGTATTATAATGAATCTATTGCTAAAGGAGGTCTCGATTTTTCAGACACCGCAGAAATATGCTACATATTAAATCTTACTGAAATAGAAGACAGTATTTCTTTCTTTGAGTATCTCAACAATTAACTTCGCTCAAGTTTTCGCTCAATGTGAACTGCATTTTCTTCTTTTTCAAAAGATTGAATGGCGGTAATCAAAGCGGCATTAGCCCAATCAAAAAAAGGAGCATTGAACTTAAGTTCTTTTGTTTCACAATTGAAGGTTTCTTTGTCAATTATTCTCAAAAAAGCCCTGTACTCATATGAATATTTTGCCTTGGCGTCTTTGTCTGCCAATACTTCCACTACTGCAGTTTTTATTTCAGATTCCTTCACCTCTAAAAAATGAAACAACTGTGTTTTAAAATTTAAGAGTTTTGGAGTATAAGGCTCCTCAAGCGAAAAGTCTGCCGCATAAATTGCAATCAAACCTCTTAGAAGTTCTGATTTTTGGACTGAGGATAATATCCTAAGACGTTGTTTCAAGTTTTGTGTAATTTCTAAAAAGGATTGATTTCCCACAAAGTGATGAGCTTTAAAAATATTATTCTTTAACTCGTAAGGGATCAACTCTTTAAAGAAATGTAAAGGCTTTTGATCTAAAACATCTGGATAGGCCAAGACCAATAAGCAGCCTATTCCAAAATTCAGTTCACTTTTTTCATTTGTTTTTTTTTGGGAAACAGCGTTTCTTAAAATACGTTCAACATCTGCATAAGTGTAATCTGACGCTTTAGCAACTCGCAGCAAACGACTTACTGTTTTATTATCTAAGTTTTTTTTGTAGGCAATCTTTGCTAAGTGAATTAAAAACGTTTCTTTTTCATTATCAGAAAAATAAGAAACGCTTCTTTGAAAATGTTGAGAAAGAAAAAGTTCAAAATCCTCTTGTTTACTAATTTGAGCATAAAGATTTAAGTATTTTACCTTTACCCAATGTCCAATTAAGGGGTCTTCTTTAATAAAATCTAAGGCCTTAGTATCCGTCTTTTTAAAATCGATAAGGTATAAAGCACTGAGAAGCAACACCTCTCTGGGCAGATATGTTTTTTGTTTGTAAGTCGTGGTCATTTCCCAAATCTTTAATGAGTAAACGTCAAATCAATTGAATTAGTACTGTATATTTCAATAATTTTACACTGAAACAGCCCGAAACTAATGATTTTATCTTTGGCATATAAGAAGAATAAAGTCGCACTTCTATGTATTGGAATTGTCGCTTTAACGGCGATTATTTTTGAAAATTACAATGCCCTTATTTACGGAATCAGCAAAGGTCTGACGACGACTATCGTTATTGTGATGGCCGCAATGAATAGTTCCTCTCTACTTAACAAGTATATTGTAGTAGGCTTGCTTTTTTGTTTGTTTGGAGATCTCTTACTCTTAAATAAAGACTACTTTGTCTTTGGCCTAATTTCCTTTTTTTTGGCACATACCCTCTTTTTAATTGGATTGTTTCGGAACTACAACAGCAAACAAAAGCTTTGGATTTACTTTATATTTTGGAGTCTAGGAGCAATTATATTCTACGGCTTATATCCAGATTTAAATGAGTTCTTTTATCCGGTAATGGCCTATGTGTTTATTATATCGAGCATGAATGCTCAATCGGCAATAGGCTACTTTCAAAATAAAGACAATAAAAGTAGGCTACTTTTTGCAGGCGCCTTATTTTTTATGCTATCCGATACTGTTTTAGCCTATTCTAAATTCGTACACAATTACGAATTTTCTTCAATTTTGATACTTTCAACCTATTGGATTGCTATAAGTCTTATCGGACATTCAAACTCCTACTTAAATCAACCGCATGACGACCAATTTTAATCTTTTTTTCAGCCTACTCTGCATACTTTTTTTAACATCTTGTATAAACGAAGATAGTTATAAGTTACAGGCAGAAAACGAACTTATAACAGCCATGAATCAATGGAATAAAACCGCAGTTTCATCCTATCAATTTATAGAGCGTAGTACAGGGTTTATAGGAATATTTGAGGCCAAACACCTAGTTGACAATCAGACCTCTGTTGTGGCCGATTGGGGTTGCCTAACAAGTGAATTATACTGTGAATACCACCCAGACTACGAGCCAGAACCAAAAACTATCAATGAAATTTACGCTTTCCTTTCAAGAGCAATAAATGAAGCTGATTATTTTCAAATTCAATATGACCTCACCTATGGTTACCCAAAATTTCTCAGTGTAGACTGGGATGAAGAAGCCATTGATGACGAAATGGTATACGATTGGTTCTTTTCATTTGAAAATATGAATTGCATATCGGAATACGATCAGGCTTTAATCGCTTGTCCAGAAATATATGATCCCGTTTGTGGCTGTGATTCAACAACCTATGGAAATGCGTGTGAAGCANAAGCAAATGGTGTACGATATTATGAAAAAGGAGCTTGCCCATAAAAAAACGGGTGACTGAAAAATCAATACACCCGCTATCCGAAAACACAAATGATAAATCAACTAGAATCTTTCAATCCTAGCTGCNAATTAAGAATAATACAATATAGAAAAGAAAATTTAAATATTTTAAAAAAAAGGGGGGTTATTATTTAATATTTATTAAAATTAAACAAAAATGGTCAGCACCTATTTTGTTTAATCCTGATAACCAGGACCTTTCACAAATTGACCTGGAAATTCATTTGTGTGTTCACCTTCTTCTAAGACCATTAGTCCATTGACTAAAACGTATTCCATACCAGTGGCAAATTGTAAAGGATCATTAAAAGTGGCATGATCTTGTACTTGTTCAGGATCAAAAACCACAAGGTCTGCATAATAACCTTCATACAAGAATCCACGATCTTTAAGTTTAAGATTAGTTGCTGGGAACCCACTAAGTTTATAAATGGCTTCTTCGAGTGATAGCAATCCTAAATCGCGAGTGTACTTTCCAAGTACGCGGATAAAGCTGCCAAAAGCTCGTGGGTGAGTACGAAAATCTCCGTCAAAAGAGGTATAAGAACCTGCGTCCGAACAAAAGCTCATCCATGGAATTTGTATTTTTTGCTGAATATTTTCTTCACTCATACTGAAATAAATGCATTGAATCCGACTATCATCTTCAAGCATTAAATCGATGATGGTTTCAGCTTCAGACTGTCCTCTCATAAGCGCGCTTTGAGCAATAGTCTTACCTCTATAAATTTGAGCTAAAGAATCTTTATTAAATCCTACCATGAGAATTCCGTCTGCGGGTTGCATGGTCAGCTCTGCTTCTATATCCTTTATCAAACGATTTCTAGGCTTATCTTCTCGCATCCTATTCATCCAAGCCCTGTGACCTCCAGCTTGCACCCATGTTGGAATCACTCCTGTGAGCCCTGTGCTGCTGGCATTATAAGTATACATGTCAGCTGTAATCTGTAACCCTTTCTCTCTGGCCTGTTCCACTCGTTCAATAACAGTGTCCAAGAGATGCCAATTAGCAGGACGCGATGCTTTAAGGTGATAAATTTCGGCGGCTATATCAGCTTTTTCTGCAATCTCTAATAACTCTTCCAAGGCTTGCATCACATTTCTACCTTCATCGCGCATATGCGAGATATACATGCCTCCATATTTAGAAGCCGTAGAAGAAATTCTGATCAACTCTTCGGTATCTGCAAAATCACCTGGTGCATAAATTAATGAGGATCCAATTCCCATAGCACCTTCTAGCATGGCCTCCTCAACAATTTGATCCATCTCGAGAAACTCCTCGTCAGTCGCCTTTCTATTGTCATATCCCACTGTTTGAACCCTCACTGTGGCCGCTCCCAAAAATGAAGCAACATTAGTTGAAATTCCTTGATCTTCTAGCTTTTGCATTGCCTGACCAAAGGAGATATAATCTCCCCCGTCTTTAGAACCTGATGGTCCTGCAGACCTACCTTCACCAAAAACTTCAAGAGTTACCCCTTGTTTGATATCTGATAAAGAGCGGCCGTCTTTGTCGAGTGAACTATAACCCCAACTCAACATATTTATAAATCCAGGAGCTACGGCTTTGCCAGAGGCATCAACTACCTTTTTAGCTTTAACCTCAATCGATGGGCCTACATAAATAATACGCTGTTTAGAAATAAGAACATCCCCTACAAATGAAGCTGCACCAGAACCGTTGTATATCGTTCCATCTTTGATGTGAATATCGTATTGTTCTTGTGCATAAATTACACCTACGCTCAAGATCATTATCCCTAATATTCTCAACTGTAATTTCATCTTTTCAAGTTTTAGAAGCTAGTACTTACCCATTGATTACCTTTTGCGGTTGAAGACACTACAGCTTTGACTAAAGCCATACCTTTAACACCGTCATCAACAGTTGGAAAATCAAGTTTTTCTTCATCATAAGCTTCACCAAATTTATATTTGCGCACAGCTAGCGCATAATTTCGATAAATATTTGCGAAAGCTTCAAGATAGCCTTCAGGATGCCCAGAAGGAGTTCTTGTATGTAGCATCGCTTCGTCTGTGAGATAGCCCCCACGATCGGCTCCTGTTCTGTAAATTTTATCCGGATTTCCATGGTCTCGAACAAGGAGGCTATTGAGGTCTTCCTGCTTCCATTCCAATCCTCCTTGATCACCAAAAACTCGGATTTTTAAATTATTCTCTTCGCCATTAGCAACCTGAGAAGCCATTAAAACTCCATTCGCACCATTCTCAAAGTGTAAAAGCACATTGGCGTCATCATCTAATAATCTTCCCGACATCGTAGGTCTAATTTCTGATAGCACTTCAGTAATTTTTAAACCACTTACATATTCTGCAAGATGGGCAGCATGTGTCCCAATATCTCCAAAACAATTAGAAATACCCGCTTCATCTGGATTCGTCCTCCATGCTGCTTGTTTTTGTCCGGTATCTTCTAATTTTTGAGTCAACCATCCTTGAGGATATTCTACAAGAACCTTGTGTATTTTTCCCAAAGCTCCATTTTTGACCATAGCCCTAGCCTGTTTAATCATAGGGTAAGCACTATAGGTATAAGTCACTCCAAATGGAAGTTCGGTTTCTGCAACTTTAGCCTTTAAAGAAATGGCTTCTTCCAAGTTGAAGGCCAGTGGTTTGTCGATGATTACTGGAAACCCGAGATTCAGTGCTTTCATTGCAGGGTCGTAGTGCGCTACATTAGGCGTTACAATAGCGACAAAGTCCATTCGTTCTTGCTCGTTTAATTGGGCTTCACCCTTGAGCATATCGTCGTAATTGGCGTATACTCGACTTTCTGGCAAGAATAAACTATGACCTGATCTTTTGCTTTTTTCAGCATCTTTATTAAATGCTCCACAAACCAATTCAATTTGACCATCTAGAAAAGCGGCAATTCGATGCACTCCTCCTATGAAAGAACCCTCTCCACCACCTATCATACCCATTCTAAGTTTTCTGTGTGAATTCATGATGTTTAGTTATTGACTTATTGTTAAGAATAAGTGCGTTGTAATCTAAAATACAAAAGATTTGTGTCCCTTGATGAAATAAAAAAATCCACGCTAAATAGCGTGGATTTTCACCACAGATTCTACTAACAAAACAACATATTTAATCTAAAAATTAGATTGACAGAATAAATTAAGAATCTGAAACATCTCAACGTAAAACGTTAAGATAACAATGGTTTACTATACTGTACTGACATCGCTTTAAAAAAATACTCAATGAAGCTCTAAGGCTTTGATGCTATTATACCAATTTTCAGTATTGTCATAGAGCATTAAATTCACAGATCCACGTGAACCAATTTTGGAAATTCTGAAATTGTTTTCTTCCTCTTTTGTTCCAGGATAAAACAATAGAAATATATCATTCACTAGTCGAATAGTTTCAAATTCTCTCTTTCTCATGTAAAATGTAGTCATTTTCAAGTTCATTGCGAAAGAAAAAACCTCGGACATTAGGTTTTGTAAATAATCTTTTCTCATACTTTTTGGTTATCGGTAAGATTTGGGCCAATTAAAAAAACAAAAACATCCAAGGTTTTACCATCGCATAACAAACTAAAAATGAAAACACTGTCATCATCATTAATCCTGTCATTAGGAAAAGAGAGGTTATGGCCGGTTTGTTTTTTGGTTTAATCATTAAGCAATTATACAACTATTTTCGACAGAAGACAATTATTTTCGATGAATTGCATAATTTTTTGTTTTAAAGCACTTTAAGACAAGGAAATACACTAAAAATAGAAGTTGTAAAGGCTTGTGATTGACAAAAAATTAGCACTTATATTTGAATGAGTCTTTTCATAACCCTTGCAAGTATGCTCACCTTTATAGACAAAAACACTGCATTAAATTTCATTGAAAACCTTTCTGTAGTTCAAAAAGTGTTAAGCGAAAATGAACATGTCCTTTCATCGGACATTGCTGGTGAAGGCAATATGAATGTCGTATTGAGAATTAAAACAGACAGACAATCATTCATATTAAAACAATCCAGACCTTTTGTACAGAAATATCAAGACATTGAAGCTCCATTAGATCGCATACATACAGAATACAGTTTCTATAGAGCATTAAGCCTTCAAGGTGAACGCCATTACCTTCCAAAAATATTAGCTTATGAGCCTGAGAATCACCTGCTAATTTTGTCTGATCTTGGTTCAGCAACAGATTGTACTTCTATTTATAAAAACAACAGTGAAATACAAAAGTTAATTTCTCCACTTTGCACTTATGCTAGAGATATTCATCAAACAGAGCCCCTTAACACTTTTCCCAAAAACAAAGAGCTCAAGGCGCTTAATCACCAACACATATTTGCACTGCCTTTTGTAGAATACGGTTTCGACTTAAATGATATTCAAGAGGGGTTAGCTGCACTGGCCAAACCCTTTAAACAAAATCCTAGCCTGCAAAAAAACATAGATGAAATAGGAGCCCTATACTTATCAGACACAGGAAACACCCTCATCCATGGAGACTACTATCCAGGAAGTTGGCTCTCTGTCAATCAAAAGACGTATATCATTGACCCTGAGTTCAGTTTTAAAGGATTCGCTGAATTCGACCTCGGTGTAATGGGCGCTCACTTTATTATGGCTTCATCTTCTATAGAACACCTTAGCAACATTCTAGAGCATTATAAAGCTTATGCCGATAAACTCTTAGTTCGAAAAATTGCTGGAATAGAAATCAGCAGAAGACTAATCGGACTAGCACAACTCCCTTTAGAACGAAGCATTAAAGAAAAAAAAGAATTACTAGACATCGCCTATGACCTCATCACTACATAAAAAATTACTTTTAAGTATCGGACTACTTCTGCTCATATCGTGTAAGAGCAAGAACGAAAATCAACTACTTATTCCCGAACCAAATAGACTAAAGAAAGAGATTAATACAAGCACTTTGAATGATGATCAAATTCTCGGGGCCCTTGTAGGGTCTGCCATTGGCGATGCTATGGGAGCAAGTACTGAAATGTGGAACAGAGAAGATATTTACAAAACCTATGGATACATTAGCACCTTAACTCCCGCGATTCGCATTCAGTCGCCAGAGGGAACTTGGGACCATAATCTACCGGCAGGATCAAGCACAGACGACACTAGATGGAAGCTTTTAATGCTAAATTATTTTGAAAATTTCAAGCCCAACCCAGTTAATTTCTCCACCTTCATCAACGGTTATTACGAAAAAAGTCTAGAGCTGCTAAAGCAAAAAAATTCCAGCAATTCTATTGATGAGCTCGAACATCCTATCGAGCAGATTGATTGGATTAAGGAGTGGGCCAGAGTGAGTCGCGCCTACCTAAAAGGCCCAGAAGAATATATGCTTGCCAAAGACCGGTTCTACGGAGGTGAGATGTCGTGCGCAGGAATGTTGTACAGTTCGACATTAGCGATGATTTCAAATGACGCAGAAGAAGCCTACACTAAAGCCTATGAGCATGCCCTTTTTGACCAGGGCTATGCCAAAGACATCAGCGGGCTCGTTTCGAGTTTATCGTTTAATGCCTTTAGAATTCACAGTGCAGACAGTCTATTAAACAGCCTTTATTTCATCGACCCTATGCGATTTCAAGATTCAAGACTAGTAGGTCGAATTGCTCAAGATATTCTTCTTAATACACAAAACAATGCCCGAAATGCAAGACTTCAAGAAATTCCTATCACAGGCAGTGCAGCTTACCAAAGTCTAATTCGTTCAATTCCTAAAAATTATCCTTACGAATTAAAAGACTGGATCATTCAAAAAGAGATGTATCGTTTTCTAGACACAAATCAAAGAGCAATAGCATTTCACGCCGCAGAAATATGGCAAATATTAATTGCCAGTCTAGCCTTCGCAGAAGGAGATTTTAATAAAGGTGTTGAATTTGCAGTTAACTACGGAAGAGACAACGATACAGTAGCGGCAATTACAGGGTTTGTATTAGGTGCTCAAATCGGATTTGATCGTCTAGATGAGTCATTGAAACAACAGGTGCTCGATACCCATAAAAACGTTCTTGGTATCGATTTAGAAGCCATGGCTAAGCGCTATGCAGAACTCTTGAAATAAGCCTAATCTGTATACTGATCTTCTAGGTTTAAAGCGTCAACCTCAGCATAAAAACCAGCCAATTTTTTGGTCAGTGCTGTAAACATTTCAGAACCTTTTTCTTCGCTTGATTTTGAAGGATCTCCAACTCCTGTATCTTCGGTTACCTTAGACCACTTGCGCTCTGACCATGCCCAAGATGAAGAAATGGCCTCCACTCGATGCTTTTTTGATTTTCCACTGCCCCATTTACTGGGGTCAAGAATTAAATCAGCGTGTAGATGGAGCATCAGACTAGTCTCCATCTCATCGGCATGATCTCCTGGATTTTCAAAATACAAGGTCTTATCAGGAACTTGAAACCAATTACACAAGCTCAAAAACATTTCGGGAAATTCATAGCCTAATTCTCTAAGCAGAGGCTTAAAATTATTTCCTCCGTGACCATTCAAAAGAATAAGCTTTTTTAACCCTTGTCGATTTAAGACTGTAATTAAATCCTTTAAAATAATGAGCTGTGTACTTGGATTTAGATTCATGTCTAAATAAATGTCTGACTGCCCCGTATTAACCCCGAATGGGATATTAGGCAGCACAACAAGATTGACATCATTTTCCCAGGCCAATCGAGCAGATTCCTCGGCTATAGCTTCTACTTGATAATTATCCGTGCCATAAGGCAAATGAAAGTTATGAGCCTCAGTAGCACCCCAGGGTAAAATGGCCAATTCATATTTGTGCTTCTGAAGAAATTCAAAATTGGTTTCAGAAAGTAAATAAGGGCGAATCACAACAACTTCTAGTATTTAGGAGTAACCCACGATTCCATAGGCAAATATTTACTCGCACTCGCCCACTGAATTCCACGTTTGATAATAGTCATTCCCGAAGGCTGATCGATAACGTGCGCTAAATTATGCCCTAAGGAGGTGAAAAATATGCGGCCTTTACCATAGGATTTTTTCCATATAACGGGCATAGTACAACCGTTAATCCAAGGGTCATGTTCTCCATTAAAACGAGTAGTAGCCAAGACATTACAGTTAGGGTCTATATGCATATAATACTGCTCAGAGGTCATCTCAAAATCACTTAAGCCTCTGGTAATAGGATCGTCTTTAGAACTAATAGAAACTTTATAATCAATATTTCCACCTGGATGAGACACAAATTGACCACCTACCATGTATTGGTACTCGACGTTTACACGAAAAGAATCACCCATACCTCCATGCCATCCAGCCATACCTGTTCCGTTTTCTTTAACCGCCTTAAGCAGGCCTTTTTCTTGTTCTTTTGTAATTTCTGACATGGTAAAAACTTGTATCACCAAATCGATTTCTTTCATCAAAGACTCGTCGGCATAACAATCGAGATTGTCAAACAATAATACCTCAGCACCTTCTTCTTTTAACCAAGGACTTAAATAATCTCTAAATTTTTTGGGCTCGTGACCATCCCAGCCTCCATAGGAAAAAAGAATTTTACGTCCTTCTAAGCTGGGAAGCACAGGTTGAGCCAGTAAATCAATACTAGCCTTTACTGATGTTGTACTTGACAATAGGGCAGATGCACCTGCAATCTTACCTATAAATTTTCGTCTTGAATTCATATGTTGTTCTTTAAAAAAACCATGTTAATGTAATAAATAATATTGAGGGGCATAACAAGCACCCTAATCCCGTATAAAAGGTAGCCGTAAATGCACCATAAGGCACTAGCTTTGGATTGGTAGCAGCCAATCCTGCTGTGACTCCACTTGTAGTTCCAATGAGTCCTCCAAAAACCAAAGCAGTTTTGGCATTATCTAACTTCATATATTTCGCCAAAAGAGGAGTGCCAATAGTAGCAACAATAGTCTTTACAACCCCAGCAGCTATTGAAATGGCAATGACATCAGAACTTACACCTAATGCAGATCCTGTAACAGGACCCACGATATAGGTACAAGCTCCTGCACCAATGGTAGCCATACTTTTAACATCGGTATACCCCATAAAATAAGCCAATATGGCCCCAACATAAAATGTGACAATCACCCCTGCAAAAAGCGCTACAACTCCTGCAGCACCTGCAGCTTTAATTTTTGACAGTTGTGCTCCCATAGCCGTAGCCACAACCGTAAAATCTCTAAACATCGAACTGCCTAGAATCGCTAAACCCGCAAAAAGGGGATAGTCTGCTATTCCCTTTTCTCCCCCAAAAAAAGCCAACACTAGTGCTAACAAAACGGCAATAGCAACTCCTGGAATCCTTCCTTTAAAAAGGTGTTTAGAAATAGCATAGGAAAAATAAATCAGTAATCCCACCAATAAAAAGGCGAAGATCAAACCGTTTTTTGCCAATAATTGATCAATAACTTCCATCTTCGTCTATATGTTCTGGGGCAGAGCCAATTTTAGAAATTAAAGGAACCAAAATAAATCCAACCAGAGTAGTCAATGCGCCAGCAGTGATCGCTAACCATCCCGCCGAATAGGCAGCCTTTGCGTTTAAGCTTGCTGCCATCGCGATAATAACGGGAATGTACATCGCACTCCAAAATGTGATGCCTGTGATTTCCTTTTCCTCAATCCATTGTTTTTTTCGCATATAGCCACTAAGCACAATGAGCAGCAACATCGCAAAACCAACACCTCCAACGTCATTACTGAGATTAATGAGTCTTCCCAAACCTAGTCCAAGAAGTTTTCCTACCAAAAAACAAAAAGCCAATAATCCTACGCCGTAAATTTTCATTTCCTATGTAATTTGATCCTTTATAATTTGTTTTAAGACATTCTTTGTGACCTTACCTAAAACATTGCGAGGTAAATCCTCCTGAAAAATATAATGTCTCGGTAATTTATAAGAAGGTATGCGAGACCTCAACCAATTGTCTAGAACTTTCAAATCAATTTCAGTCTCTTTTTCTAAGATCAGGCTCGCCGCAATTAGTTCACCCCACTCATCATCGGGAATTCCAACTACAGCACATTCATTAATTCCCTGATATTTTCGAAGTACTTCTTCAATCTCCAATGCAGAGATTTTATAGCCTCCAGATTTAATAATATCCACTGAATTTCTACCTAAAATGCGAAAATAACCTTTGTCAAAAACAGCCATATCACCCGTTTTAAACCATCCGTCTTGGGTAAATCCTTTTGAGGTTGCCTCCTCCTTATTCCAATATCTAGAAAAAACAGTTTTTCCCTTAACCAAAATCTCACCTTGAGCTCCGGGCACAACCTCTTCACCATTTTCTTGAACAATTTTTACAGAAACCCCAGGTAGGGGCTGTCCGATATGTCCTGGTCTTCGTTCCCCATTATAAGGATTACTTATGGCCATTCCTATTTCGGTCATTCCATAACGCTCAAGTAAAGTATGCGAACTAATTTTTTTCCATTTTTCAAGCACAGAAACAGGCAAGGCGGCAGAACCAGAAATCATCAAACGAAAATGCTTTAAAACAGTTCTTATATCCTCTTGCTCTTTAGACGCCAATTCTTCAAAAAAAGAAATTAGTTTGTAATAAATGGTAGGCACTGCCATAAATAAATTAATCTGACCACTTAGAAAAGCAGAAAAAACATTCTTTGGCGTAAATCGATCTACAAAAACAACTTCGGCACCGATATATAAGGGGCACAGCATTGCATTTACAATGCCGTGAATATGATGTAAGGGTAAAACGTTGAGAATAACATCTTTTTTCGACCATTTCCAAGCCTCAATTAGCGCAGTGATTTGCGCATTTAAGTTGGAGTGTGATAAAACAACCCCCTTAGGGTTTCCAGTGGTACCACTGGTGTAAAGAATTAAGGCGTCTTCATCCAAATGCAACTCAGGCAACTCACAAAGTTCAGCCTTTAAATTGGCTACCTGTGCCATTGGAATGTCTTTGTGAAACGTTTTAAGCTCTTGAATTGTAGTCTTAAAATCAGCACTATAAATCACATGAGATGCGGTAGTGTCACTTAACACATAACTCAATGAAGGAACTGGATGCTTCACACATAAAGGAACAGCAATTCCTCCTGCCCGCCAAATACCCCACTGAATTGAAACATAATCAAAACCAGGGTTCACTAGATAAGCAATCCGAGCTCCATTTAAATTCGATTGACCGTTCAACAAAAAAGAAGCGATGGTATAAGAACGACTCAACAAATCGCTGTAAGTGAATACCTCTTCTTCAAATCGTACACAATTATGCTCTAGATGGTTTTGAGCGTTGGTCAGTAATGGAATCATTTATTTAGTCAGTCTTAGTCGGTAAAAATTAAGCATAAATTAGTTGACATTCCAATAATCCCACTCCTATATTTTAATCCAATAAGAATATCCGATATTTGAAAGAAGAACCCCTTCATCTTTTTTGAATATGAATTTTGGATTTATAGCAGCAATCTTAACCACATCAGCCTTCTTGCCACAGGCGCTAAAAACAATTCGCACTCGTGATACCAAAAGCCTAAGCCTTATGACCTTTGGGCTTATGTTTTGCGGAACCATTTGTTGGTTCATTCACGGGCTCAAAATTCAAGATCTCGCGGTGATTTATGCAAATGCGATTACGGCCATTCCATTACTTATCATCTTGATGATGAAAGTGATACATATGACAAAAAAAAGCACCTAAAAAAGGTGCTTTTTTAAAAGTATGATATTGAATTTTCTATTCAACTGTTACATTAAAGCTGACATCGATATCAGTTTCGCCTCCAGCACCAGCTAGTGTACCGTCATTTGGCTTAGTAGGCTCATGACGCAATACGATTCTTAAAGTTCCTGATCCAGCATCGGCCGTACTCAAATTAAATTCAGTTCCTAAAGGATTACCGTCACCATCGGTATTTAAACCTGAAACAGATAAACTAACTCCAGAAGAAACAAATATCACTTGATGCTCGTCATCTTCCTCTTCAACTTCTTCTGTAATATTTTCTGCAGGGCTTTCGAGTTCATTTAAAAAAGTTACAGAACCTGTATATGTCGTATTTGCACTTTAATTACCACTAACAGTAACACTTGGTGGGTTTGGCCCATCACCATCTAAATCCTGAGATTGTAGGGTAATATTTCCTGGATTAAGCACAACAGTCATAGTTGTGATTACTTCTTCTTCATTGATTGGTTCTGGACTGTCGTCTTTTGAACATGAGATAAGGGCAACGGTAAACAACCCCATGATGAGGTATTTGAAATTTGATTTCATTTTGAATATATATAAAAGTTTAAAAATGTGAAATTTAGATTTGGGGTAAGGAATTAAACTTTTATCGGTGGTCCTCGGTCAGTTAAATTTAGAAATTGTAATGATGTGTGATACGAAAACTGGTATAGCCCATTAAGGTCCAACACTAAAACGTCTTCTTCTGGAGAAATAACCAGAAACAATTCATTTGAAGGATAAACCCCTTTGGTCTGGGAAGAGAAAAATTGACAAACCAAACATTCACTATCTACTGAAAACCCGTGCTCAAAAGAGTGAGCGGCAAAAATTCCAACAAATAATGCAATACATAAGTAAACAGAAATTGTACCCTTTTTCACAAGGACTAAAATACTTCAGAAAAATAAGACTTAAAAACTTACTGATTTAAATTTAGAGGATTTCTTATCCGTTCGGCAGCATCTTCAGGAAATGCCTTTAGAATTTCATCAAGTCGAACAAAAATTACGTTTCCAGTAACCGCCTCCTTGTAGGAAATGATATTATTATTAACAAAATCAAAGCTGTATCCGTATCGAAGACTCGGAACCTTTAAGGGCAATCGCCATCGACCATTTCGATAACGCGCAAAATAAATTCCATTTAAACGTGGATCATTCTTTCCTTGCACGGCCATCAGCAACATATTTCGACCAATACGCAAGGGAGAGAAATAAATGAGCTCTTCAGTATCTAGATAGATTGGAATTGCCCCCGTACAAGGCTCTGAAGAGCACAATGAAGCATAAATTCCATTTTTATCACTACTACTGCCAAAAAACGCGTAATAATAAAAAATCCCATCCTTGTCCATCGAGAAATAATATAGGCTTCCCAGGTTAAGTTCCTGTTTTAAATTTCGCTTTTGGTCCATTTGACCTAAAGAACTATATTTTCTCAAATAGGTTTGCTGTCCTTTTTTTCCTTTATCCTCAATTTCATTATAAATGATAAATGAGCCGTCGTCAGAAAATTTTGATCTATTAGGCCTCAGAGTACTCAGCGTATCAACCTTTGGCTCATCTTTGGTGACATCGTCAACAAGAATCATGTACTGCGACTTGTTTTCTTTAAAATACTGAGTGGAAATAAGCACCTCCCCATTGGGATGATAGCTTATCGTAGTGGGTATAATTCCATTTTTGTATAAGAATTGATTTACTCCATTCTCAATAGATTCTCCTAAAGTGTCGAGTTGTTTTTCAAAATCTTCATTATTTACCATTGTAGATTCTTGTGCATACCCCTGCAATGACAAAACAAAAAGACAGGAAAGAATAAAATTCAACATCATTCTCATAAATGCAAAAATCTTTACTTACATTCAAAATGAAAGAAAAATCAGACGATTTACCAAAAAAAAAGAATAAATGACCTCATTCTAGTTTAAAACAAGAAGGGTAAAAAATGTTAAACCGAATATTGAGGCTTAAATCCAAATAGATATCTTTAAGAATACTAAAATCAATACATATGAAAAATACTTGGTACTTTATGCTTTCGCTTGTCCTTGCATTTGGAATAACCGCCCAAGATGCACAAGCGCAACGAAAGAAAAAAGCGGTAACTCTATCAAAAGACGTAAATATCAACGCCTTTAAATTTAGAAATGTTGGACCTGCTTTTCTTTCAGGACGTATAGCAGATATCGCTATTCATCCAGACAATGACAATCATTGGTATGTGGCGGTAGGTTCCGCAGGAGTTTGGAAAACCGAAAATGCCGGAACTACATGGATTCCATTATTTGACAATCAAAAATCCTATTCTACCGGATGCGTCAGCATTGATCCGTCCAATGCCTCAACAATATGGGTTGGAAGTGGTGAAAATGTAGGTGGACGTCACGTAGGTTATGGAGATGGTATTTATCGCTCAGACGATGATGGTAAATCATGGAAAAATATGGGATTAAATAAGTCAGAGCACATTTCTAAAATCATTGTTCATCCAGATAATTCAAACACCATTTGGGTAGCTGCTCAAGGACCCTTATGGAGCAAAGGAGGAGAAAGAGGAGTCTACAAAAGTACAGATGGCGGTAGCAACTGGAAGCAAGTTCTTGGAAACAACGAATGGACCGGTGCTACAGACCTCTTAATCGACCCTAGAAACCCCCAAGTTTTATATGCAGCAACATGGGATAGACATAGAACAGTGGCTGCTTATATGGGAGGTGGACCTGGTACCGCCATTTACAAATCAACAGATGGCGGAGAAAACTGGTCTAAAATTCACAACGGCTTACCACGCTCAAATATGGGGAAAATAGGTTTGGCCATCTCACCTCAAAATCCTGATGTAGTATATGCCGCAATAGAACTAGATCGCACCAAAGGAGGTCTCTTTCGCTCGGCAAATGGAGGAGGCTCTTGGACCAAAATGTCTAATACCGTATCAGGTGGAACTGGACCTCACTATTATCAAGAATTATATGCCTCACCGCATAAGTTCGATAGATT
>NZIQ01000001.1 GCA_002691685.1 Flavobacteriaceae bacterium
AGCGTATTCATTTCATTAATACTCAAAAAAACAGGCAATTTTCGACCTATTTTGGGAAGCTCTAAACTGCTACAAGGATTTTCATCAATGATATTTTCAAAGCTTAGGTACGAAAAAAAACTTTTTAGACCTGATAAGAGTCTAGCTCGGCTTCTGGGGGTAAGTTCCTTAGAAACCTCAGTTAAGAAAAGCTCTAAATCTTCTAGTTGAACCTGTTGAGGATGTGTTAAATGTGCTTGTCCCTGGCAGAATGAAACAAAGCGTTTTACGTCAAAATGATAATTTTCAACGGAATTCTGGCTTAAACCGCGCTCCATTTTTAGATAAAATATGTAATCTTGCAAGTAATCGTGCCAGGACATAACTAAAGTATTACATGAAAATAGCAATAATTAACGGACCTAATTTAAATATGCTCGGAAAGCGAGAGCCTGAAATTTATGGTTCAATTTCTTTAGAAGAAGCCATGCAGGGCTTAATAAATCGATTTCCAGGGGTTGAATTTACTTTTCTTCAGTCCAATATTGAGGGCGAATTAATTGATTATATCCAGCAAGTCGGTTTTGATCATGACGGAATAATACTGAATGCAGGGGCATATACCCATACCTCTGTCGGAATTGGAGATGCAGTATCAGCAGTAAGTACTGATGTCATTGAAGTTCATATCTCCAACACATACGCAAGAGAGGAATTCAGGCATCATTCTTACATATCACCAAATGCTAAAGGCGTGATTTTAGGCTTTGGAATACAAAGTTATATTCTAGCCGTATCTTCTTTCTTACTTAGAGGTGAATAACCTCGTCGTAAGCTGCTGCAACGGCTTCCATGACTGCTTCACTCATTGTTGGATGAGGGTGAACTGCCTTTAAAATTTCATGTCCTGTAGTTTCAAGTTTTCTTGCAACCACAGCTTCGGCAATCATATCAGTTACTCCCGCACCAATCATATGACATCCAAGCCATTCACCGTATTTGGCATCAAAAATGACTTTTACAAATCCATCGGCGTGACCTGAGGCTTGAGCCTTTCCGCTTGCTGAGAATGGAAATTTACCAACCTTGATCTCGTATCCTTCTTCTATTGCTTTTTTTTCTGTAAGTCCAACAGAAGCTACTTCAGGAGCGCAATATGTACATCCAGGGATATTACCATAGTCAATAGGTTCAACATGCATACCAGCTATTTTTTCAACGCACAAGATTCCCTCTGCAGAGGCGACGTGAGCCAGAGCTTGACCTGGAGTGACATCACCAATAGCGTAATAACCTGGAATATTAGTTTTGTAATAAGCATCTACTTGGATTTTGTCTCTATCGGTAATGATTCCGACATCTTCTAATCCGATATTTTCAATGTTTGATTTGATACCGACTGCTGACAAGACTATATCAGCCTGGATTTGCTCTTCGCCTTTGGCGGTTTTGATGTGTGCGATTACTCGGTCACCTGAGGTGTCAACAGAGGTGACTTCAGCATTAGTTTTTATTTTGACTCCGGCTTTTTTAAAGCTTTTTTCGAGTTGTTTTGATATTTCTTCATCTTCTACAGGAACAATTCTTGGCATGTATTCGACCACAACTACTTCTGTACCCATTGCGTTGTAGAAGTAGGCAAATTCAATTCCGATTGCACCACTACCAACAATAATCATTTTTTTCGGCTGCTTCTTTAAAGTCATTGCCTTACGATAACCGATTACTTTTTTTCCGTCTTGTGGTAGACTTGGAAGTTCCTTTGAGCGGGCTCCTGTGGCTATAATAATATGATTGGCGGAAATAATTTGCTTTTTCTCATCTTGAGTGACCTCAACGCGTTTACCTGTGAGGAGTTTTCCATATCCTTCAATGACTTCAATTTTGTTCTTTTTCATCAAAAACTGAACACCTTTGCTCATTCCATCTGCAACACCACGTGAGCGTTTAACCACTTTTCCAAAATCATATGAAACTGATTCAGCTTGAAGCCCGTAATCTTCTGCGTGGTTTAGGTAATTAAAAACTTGGGCAGATTTCAAAAGAGCCTTTGTTGGAATACATCCCCAATTTAAACATACACCTCCAAGATTCTCTTTTTCTACAATTGCCGTGCGAAGTCCTAATTGCGAAGCTCTTATCGCCGTTACGTATCCACCAGGACCACTACCTAAAACGACAACATCAAATTGACTCATATCAAATGTCTTTTAAATTAATTTCGTGAGGCAAAAGTAATCAATAAAGCGACATTTTTAACTTAGATTTTTTTGTCAAAATCCAAACAAATCGAATTGATGCAATAACGCTTGCCACTGGTTTCTCTTGGACCATCGTCAAATACATGCCCGAGGTGGCTATTGCAATTCGCACATTTGGTTTCGGTGCGAATCATTCCATAGCTTTTGTCTTGCACATAACTAATTGCGCCCTCGACGGCCTGATCGAAAGAAGGCCATCCACAACCTGAATCAAATTTATGGTCACTTTCAAAAAGAAGGGCATTACACGCTTTGCAATGGTAGTTTCCGTTGTCGTTGTGCCTGTAGTATTTTCCCGTAAATGGAGATTCTGTAGCACTTTCTCTAAGCACGGAATAACTCAAATCATCCAGCTGCTCTCGCCAGTCTTCTTCTTTTAAAGAAGAGGCATTTTTCAATGGTTTTCTATTTTCCATTGGGAATAAATTTTAAAGCTACACCATTAATACAGTGTCGTTTACCTGTTGTTCTAATAGGTCCATCGTTAAAAACATGTCCGAGATGACTGCCGCAATTAGCGCATTTCTCTTCTATTCGTTGAACGCCGATGTTATAATCAACATCGTATGCGATTGCACCTTTAATTGGACGATCGAAAGAGGGCCAGCCTGAACCTGAATCGTATTTGTGTTCTGACTCAAAAAGTGGAGCCTCGCAGGCGGCGCAGTGGTAAGTTCCTTTTTCTTTATTGTCTAATAATTCACTTGTAAAGGCGTATTCGGTTCCTGCTTGTCTTAGCACGCGATATTGACTAGAACTGAGTTCTTTTTTCCACTGCACTTCTGATTTATTGACTTTCGGACTAAAGCTTTTGTCCATAACAATTTCTTCATGCAATTGAGCCGAGAGCAAATTAAAGCTCCCGGCCAATGCTACTAATAGTAGGTTTTTCAATTTCATTTTTTATTTTTGCTAAAATATCAATTCAGTAGGACTCTTGAAACATCTTTTTCTTCAACATTTAAAATGTGCATGACTTCTTCAAGAGAAGAGAGATTCATTTTTCCTGCATTAGCATATTCGCCAGGAACGACAGCGATTCTAAAAATTTGATTTTCTAAATCACCAGCACCTAAAAGGCTCAAATCAAAATCAGACTCTAAAAAGAGGCGAACATCTATAAACGTATGATCGTAATTGTATTGCAACAATCCCTGATCTAGTATTCGTGTTTGTGGCATTAATCTCCAAACATCTATGGCATTACCCTGATTGTCCGTAGTTTGTTCAAAAAGTAAATACACGAGTATCAAATCGGATTCGAAAACTTGTACACTTTGCGGAAAAGTGTAAAGTTGCTCATAGCTATTGTTTTGGTCAAAAGAGGTTTGAATTTCAATTACCTGACTTAGCGTATCGACCCCATCTGAACCATCACGACCGTCGAGTCCATCAAAACCATCTCTACCAGCTGGACCTATTGGACCTTCACATGCTGAAAATACTAAAACTGTTAATAAAGCGAATAAAAAGTAAATCTGTTTCATAATTCATAGTTTTAATGTTACTATTTTATCATAAACAAAAAGCTTGCCAAAATATCTAAATGCGATTTATCATTCCACTCAAAAGTGCGTATTATTGCAGCTTAAATGCGGAAAAAATAAATGAATAAAGTTGTTTTTCATTCATTGTTTACTGATTTTGACATCGACCTTTTTAAGTCTGGTAAACACTATAAATTGCATGAAAAAATGGGGTCCCATTGCATTGAACTCAATGGGGTTTCCGGCGTTTATTTTGCTGTATGGGCACCTGCTGCTCAAAAAGTAAGCGTAGTTGGAAATTTTAATTTCTGGAATGAGCAAGAGCACCCTTTAAATGTCCGTTGGGATAGTAGCGGAATATGGGAAGGGTTTATTCCTGGTGTAAGACAAGGTGAAGTTTACAAATACAGTATCAGCTCTGAATTTACAGGAGGGGCAGTACAAAAAGCAGATCCTTATGCTCGACAGGCAGAATTAAGACCAAATACAGCATCAACTATTCATCGCACGCTATTTAAATGGTCAGATGAAAATTTCATACAGAAAAGAGCGGTCACCAATGCATTAAATGCCCCTATTTCCGTCTATGAGGTACATTTGGGTTCTTGGAAAAAAGAAGAGGGTTGGAAAATGCTTAGTTATGAGCAAATGGCCAAAGAACTCGTCTCTTATGTGAAAGAAATGGGATATACTCATGTTGAATTCATGCCAGTTATGGAACATCCCTACGATCCTTCATGGGGATACCAAGTTACTGGTTATTTTGCACCTACTTCAAGATTTGGTAATCCAGACGAATTCAAATTTTTAATAAATGCTTTTCACAAAGCCGGTATTGGTGTATATCTAGATTGGGTTCCTTCACATTTTCCAGAAGACCAGCACGGTTTGGGCCTATTTGATGGAACACATTTGTATGAACATCCTGATCGTAAAAAAGGGTTTCACCCGGATTGGAAAAGTTTAATCTTTAATTATGAACGAAATGAGGTACGATCGTTTTTGATATCAAATGCGCTTTTTTGGTTAGAAGAATATCATATTGATGGATTGCGTGTAGATGCTGTGGCATCAATGCTTTACTTGGATTACTCCAGAGAAGAAGGTGAGTGGGAACCCAACGAGTTCGGAGGAAATGAAAATTTAGCTGCTATCTCTTTTTTGAAGGAATTGAACACTGCTGTATATAAATTTCATCCTCACGTACAAATGATTGCTGAAGAATCAACCTCTTTCAGTGGGGTCAGTAAACCTGTTGATACAGGAGGATTAGGTTTTGGAATGAAATGGATGATGGGATGGATGAACGATGCCCTGGAGTATTTCAAAAAAGACCCAATTCACCGCTCGTATCATCAAAATGATATCACTTTTTCGTTGGCTTATGCCTTTAGTGAAAATTTTATGTTGCCGTTGTCTCATGATGAAGTTGTCTATGGTAAACGCTCCTTGTTGTGCAGAATGCCAGGTGATGAATGGCAGCGCTTTGCTAATTTAAGGTGCTTGATGGGACTTTATTTCGCCCATCCTGGAGCTAAGCTTCATTTTATGGGAGCCGAATTTGGTCAGTCTGAAGAATGGGATTTTGAAACCTCGTTGATGTGGCATTTATTAGATGACGATTACCACAAGCAAATGCAAAATTGGTTAAAGTCATTAAATCAATTATACACTTCGCAACCTGCACTTTATCAGAAGCAATTTTCAGCGGAAGGGTTTGAGTGGTTATCTCATAATGATGCCGAAAACAGTGTAATATCATTTGTTCGAAAAGGCTTTAAACCCAATAATTATCTCATTGTCACTTGCAATTTCACGCCTAATCCAAGGCATAACTATAGGCTGGGATGTCCAGAGACCAATTCTTTTGTGGAACTCTTAAGTTCTGATCAAAAGCAATACGGTGGTAGTGGGATGCAAAACACAGATATCAAGACACAAGATTATCCATGGCAGGGTCAACTTAAATCATTTTCTGTAGATTTGGCAGCCTTGGGAGTTCAAATTTTTAAACCCGTACACTAATGATCACCAATACTTTTCTCGAACAGAAAGGAAATAATTTTCCTAACCAATTGCATAATTTCTTCAAGGAAAAAGATAATTTTTTCTTTACATCAGAAAATGGTGTAATACTAAAACTCAGCGTACTTAGAGATTCGTTGATACGATTTCGATATGCAGTAGATTTCGATTTTGAGGCAGATTTTTCATATGCCATTGCTCCAGATTTTACGACGGGATATAATGCACTTTCTTTTGAAGAAAAAGACCTTGAGTTTGTTATAGAAACTTCAAAACTTTTAATCTACGTCAACAAGAGTAATTTAAAGGTTTGTATAACCGATAAAGACGGAGAAATAATACTTAATGATGAGTTGGGTTTTCATTGGGAAGAAAATTACGACCAAGGGGGTAATCGCGTAAAAATGAGTAAGGTTTCTCAGGCTGCCGAGTGCTATTATGGAATGGGAGACAAGGCTTCACACATCAACCTCAAAGGAAGAAAGGTCGAAAACTGGGTTACTGATCAATATGCATTTGGTAAAGATCAAGAGCCACTCTACAAAGCGATACCATTTTATATTGGCCTTCATCACCAAAAAGCCTATGGTGTGTTTTTTGACAACAGTTTTCAAAGTTTTTTTGATTTTGGACACGACAAGCGTAATGTGACTAGTTTTTGGGCTGAGGGAGGTGAGATGAATTACTATTTCTTTTACGGTCCTAACATGGCTCAGGTGGTTGAGGCCTATTCCTCACTTACAGGAACTCCTGAATTACCACCTCTATGGGCCCTTGGTTTTCACCAATCCAAATGGAGTTATTTTCCGGACAGTCAATTGAAATCCATAGCACAAACCTTTAGAGAAAAGCAAATACCCTGTGATGCTATTTACCTGGACATTGACTATATGGATGGATTTAGATGTTTTACGTGGGACAAAGAGCGATTTCCGGATCCCAAAAAACTATTAGAAGAGATGAAATCTGATGGTTTTAAGTTGGTAACCATAATTGATCCAGGGATCAAGATTGATCGCAAGTATTGGGTTTATAACGAGGCAAATCAAAAAGGATATTTCTGTAGAAGAGCGGATGGAACGCATTTCAAAGGAAAGGTTTGGCCAGGAGAGTGTAAATTCCCTGATTTTACAGACCCTAAAGTACGCGAATGGTGGGCTGACCTATACAAGGAAATGATGAGTGATATTGGCGTTCAAGGGGTTTGGAACGACATGAATGAACCAGCAGTAATGGATGTTCCAAGTAAGACAGCTAATCTAGATATTCGACACAATTACGAGGGACACCCTTGCAGTCATAGAAAGGGACATAATGTTTATGGAATGCAAATGGTCAGAGCAACCTTTGAAGGTGTCAAAAAGCACAGCTTTCCTCGAAGGCCTTTTGTCATCACTAGAGCGGCTTATGCAGGAACGCAGAGATACGCCTCAACTTGGACTGGTGATAATGTAGCCACATGGGAACATCTCTTTGTCGCTAATGCGCAGGTGCAGCGAATGTGCATGAGCGGATATTCTTTTGTGGGATCAGACATCGGAGGTTTTGCAGAACAACCAAGTGGAGAGTTGTTTTTACGTTGGATACAAATGGCTGTTTTTCATCCGTTTTGTAGAGTTCATTCTAGTGGAGATCACGGGGATCAAGAACCTTGGTCTTTTGGAGAAGATATATTGAATCATGTAAGGGAGTTTATCAATTTGAGATATGCGTTATTACCGTATTTATATACGGCATTTTACAAATACAGCACAGAAGGAGTTCCTATGATTCAGTCTATGGTTTATCAGGAACAAGAGGATACCCAAACCTATTTTAGAACAGACGAATTTAT
Organism: Flavobacteriaceae bacterium; assembly: GCA_002691685.1. Classification (GTDB taxonomy): domain Bacteria; phylum Bacteroidota; class Bacteroidia; order Flavobacteriales; family Flavobacteriaceae; genus UBA3478. Next base: position 7,587 of record NZIQ01000001.1, read on the forward strand.
GTTTGGAGATCAAATGTTAGTTTGTCCTATTCAAGAAGCTAACGCTATGGGTAGGCGAATGTACTTTCCCAAAGGTGAATGGTATAATTACTGGACCGATGAACTTGAGATCGGAGGTGTTGAAAAATATGTGGAAACAGGATTGAGCAAAATTCCATTATTTGTAAAAGCTGGAGCATTGATACCCAAATATCCAGTACAGCAATATGTCGGAGAAAAGAAAATTGAAGAACTGCGTCTCGATGCCTATTATATTAATGGAGTAGAGCGATCGGTAATATATGAAGATAACCAAGATGGATACGATTATAAAAAGAATCGATTTGCCTTGCGTAAATTTCGATTGAAAGGAAGGCCTAAGGAGCTTGTCATTCAGCAATTCAAGGACGGAAAGTTTGTAACAGATTACGAAAATATACGAATTGTTTTTCACGGCTTACCTTTCCCAATTAACAAGCTCGAAATTGATAATGAAGAGGTTGACCTATCAAAGTACAGTGGCTCCTCACCTTATGAGATTTGTATTCCCAAGGATTTTTCAGAGATACATATCATCGCCAACTAAATTTTGTACCTTCCTCTCGCTAATAAAAGGGAGATGAGTGTAATTCCATTTGAAAAAGGTTCCAAAAAGGTGTTAAATGCCTGGGCTTTCTATGACTGGGCCAACTCTGTTTATTCCTTGGTCATAACTTCTGCGGTTTTCCCTATTTTTTATGGAGCCCTTTTTCGTCTAGCCGAGGTAGAGAGTGTTGAGTTTTTTGGAATGGTACTAGAAAGAGGACCGTTAATTTCCTATGTTACTTCCGCTGCTTTTGTAGTGGTTGCTTTAGTGACTTCTCTAGTCTCTGGCGTTGCTGATTATTTAGGAAACAAAAAGACCTTTATGAGGTTCTTTTGTTATGCAGGAGCTTTGTGTGCGGGATCCCTTTATTTTTTCTCTCTCGAGTCAATTTATATAAGTCTTGGATTTTATTTTTTCGGCTTAGTATTTTATTGGCTGAGTTTGGCTATGTACAATTCATTTTTACCCGACGTAGCGCACAAAAATCAACAAGACGCTATAAGTGCAAAGGGGTTTTCTATGGGGTATATTGGCTCGGTATTGCTTCTGATTTTTAATCTTTTTATGGTTATGTTTCCTGATAAAGTAGGTATTATCGGAACAGAGACACAACCAGCTGAGGTTGTGGCTATGCGATACTCTTTCATTACTGTCGGTATATGGTGGGCGCTATTTAGTCAATACTCCTTTAAATATTTACCTAGTGGAGCGAAAAAAGAAGGCGATCGAAAATACGTTGTTCTTGGAGGTTTACGAGAATTGCAATCGGTAAATAAAGAAATTGCTCAAGCCCCATTTTTAAAAAAATACCTCAAAGCCTTCTTTGTTTACTCAATGGCGGTGCAAACTATACTTTTAATAGCAGCCTATTTTGGAGAATCTGAAATAGAGTGGGGTGGAGACCAAGAACGTACTGTTGGTTTGATTGTGAGTATTTTACTGATTCAACTCGTCGCAATAATAGGCTCTGTAATCACAGCCAGGTTATCCAAAAGAATCCCCAATGTCAAATTATTGATCTACATAAATATTTTTTGGATGTTACTTTGCGTCTATGCCTACTTTGTAGTTACTCCGTCGGAATTTTATTTAGCGGCAGGTTTAGTAGGATTGGTAATGGGCAGTATTCAAACGCTATCTAGATCAACGTATTCTCAGTACCTTCCGGACACGACCGATACAACGTCTTATTTTAGTTATTTTGAAGTCTCTGAAAAAATTGGAATCATCATTGGTACTTTCATTTTTGGTTATTTAGCGCAATCAACGGGAAGTATGAGAATAGCAGCTATTTGTATGGGTGTCTTTTTTGGAATTGGAGCAATTTTACTCAAAAGCCTTGTGAATTTTCACAAAAGACAAGAATCAGATTTGTTTTAAAGCCTATTAAAAGTTCTTGATTTATGGTAACCAATCCTTTTCGATATGAATAAGGTGATTTATTAGATACGTCTAAAACATAAAATGTGATATTACAAACTCTTAGTGACAGACAGCACTAAAAAGTACTGATTTCACCATAACCAGAAACCTTACTGCTAATTCGCTGAGGGTTTCCCCAATAACGAATGTGCCTAGAGCCAGATATTTCAATACCATCAAAGTTTTCTACTTCTCTGGTTTCGCTTGTTTCTACGTTATAATAAATTAAGAACGAAGTGATTAAAACAAATAGTGTTGAAATTGATTTGATAAGGCGATTTAATTTGATGTTTTTTCAAGACGTAACCCCCCGTAATCCATTGAAATTCGAATTAGATTTGAACTGCTTTCATCGAGATAATAACCTTTATAAGACTTGCTCCTATTTTTTTGGACGACCTGAGTTAAATTCAGTAAATCTTTTCCTTTGACCTCGCCATAAGAGCCATCAAATTCAAAATTAAAATCCCATTGTGCATTCACTCCAATTTTAATTCCTGTGTAGTCTGAATTTATTTTAATTTCAGAGGCTTCAGGATCGGTGTCCATAATTTTAATAGATCCGAAGTCAGAATCGGCAACTAATGATTCGAAAAGATAATCGATTCGAATACCCGCATAATCACTTATGCCATGTACTTCGCCTGCTTCTTCAATTTCTAACCCACCGTAGTCTATGTCATAGTCAAGTTCAATCACATTACCAAATTGTGTATTGCTGTAATCTGTATTCAATTCAATTCGATTGGAACGATCGATCTCCACTTTAGAATAATCAGCATCTACAAAAGCCGAATTAATGAATCCAAAATAAGAGGAGTTGCAGTAATCTAATTCAATTTTATTGTTTCTTCCTCTGAGTTCTTCAATTGAAACACTTCCGTAATCACAATTGATACGGGCGTAGCCATCGATTCGGTCTCCTTTGATACTCCCGTATCTGTTGTCTAATTTTACACTTGCTTTGATGGGAAGTTTGACAGTATAATTGATTTCGATATCTACTGATTTTCTCCCCCAAAAGCGCTTTTCAAGTGTACTTAGATCTGTGTGTGCTAAAACTTTGGTCGAGGAAGATTCAAAATGGATTTCAATGGCCTCAAGTTCTGATTTGACCTTTTCTAAATTATTGCCATTAGCCTTCATTTTCACTTCTATATGGATTTCATTTTGGTCCCAAGAGGTAAAAACAATATTGCCGTATTTATTCTTAATATCGAGTAGTGCTGTTTTTTCAACTTCGAATGTTTTTGAAATGACTTTGGTTTCGGTATATTTTCCGTCCCAATTTTTTGAATTGGTATGTGCTCTGGTCGAAAATACAAAAGCAAGGCAACATAAATTAAAGAGTAAGATTCTCATAAGCTTCTAATTTAGAGGAGTTAGATACTGATAGTTTTTCAAGTAATGATATTCTTGTATTGAAATTGTAGATGATGGCGTCAATTATTCTTTTAGCGTTTGGACTCATCAGAAGTTCTTTTCGTAGCTTCTGATATTCTTGGTCCAATCGTTCTAATTGTTCAAGATGATCAATTACAGCTTGCTCTGAAACACTATAATTTGGTACAGATTCAATTTTGCGTTCTATTAAATTTTCGTAGTAAGTGGCTGTAGTATTAAATTCTTGATACTCTGATGAGCGCTTATAAGTATTAGAATTCACAAGCGCATTTAGACTGAACAATAATGCTAATGAGGCTGCGGCCACCGCATATTTCCAATTAATCTTAGACTTTTTTTGAGCGTTGAGTTTAGCGATGAATCGCATCTCATGTCCCATCGGCAGTTCCTTGTCATCGAGCTGGTCTCTGTGCCTACTCACCCAATCTTTTAAATCATCTTTTATCATGATATATTCTTAGCTTTAAGTTCATTATGTAATCGCTTTTTAGCCCTTGAAAAAGAGGTTCTGCAATTCGCATAACTCAGTCCTGTTATTTCTTGAATTTCATCGTAGTCATAACCTTCTATCAAATGAAGATTTAATATAAGGGACTCTCGTTCAGGTAATTTTCGAATAGCTTTTTTAAGAATTGTACTCGACAATGTTCCGGAATCTATTTCTTGTTCCTCATTTTCATTTTCAAAAGAGGCCTGTTCTTGCTCCAATTTATACTGGGCATCAAAATCATAGTATTTTAATTTTTTTTGATGTTCTATGCTCTGATTGACTACTATTCTTTTCAACCAAGCCATCAAAGGAACTTTTTGCGAAAAGTTGTTAATGTTTCTAAAAGCCTTTATAAAAGCTTCTTGAACTACATCTTCTGCCTCCCCTTCGTGCTTGACAATTCTATAGGCGGTATTGTAAAGTTGCTTTGAATACATTTTATAAATCTCAAACTGCGCCTTGGATTCATCATCTTGACATTTTTTAATTAAATTTTGAATACGTAATGAATCCAATTGCAGTTGTTTTATATAAGATGCATGAATTATTAAAATGTTACAATTTCTTGGCATAAGAATTGTTTCACAAAGATAAACACAGGTGGTGAAGTCACTTAGAACTACCTTCGTTATAAGCATAACAAGTGTATAGAAGACATTAGTGTAGGCTTTTAAAAAAAGTATAAGTGACAAAATGACGTGAAAAAGAAAGATATGAATCGAATGAAATTTATGGATATTGACAATTTGTCAACTTCTGGTATTGATGAAGAAGCAGAATTAATACCGCTTTTGACTCCAGAAGATGAAGAAGAAATGAATAATGAGCAGGTACCTAGCACACTGCCCATATTACCTTTAAAAAATACCGTACTTTTTCCGGGAGTTGTAATCCCTATTACTGCTGGGAGGGACACTTCAATTCAACTCATTAAGGATGCAAATTCTAGTAACAAGACTATAGGTGTAGTTGCTCAAAAGGATGAAAATGAGGAGTCTCCTGAGCTTGAAGATTTATACACCACCGGAACAGTTGCACGAATATTAAGGGTGCTAAAGATGCCTGATGGCAATACTACCATCATTATTCAAGGGAAGAAAAAGTTCGAGATTGAAGAGTTGTTAACCAAAACGCCCTACTTGACCGCAAGAGTAAGGGATGCCAATGAAATTAGACCAGAAGCCTCAAATGAAGAGTTTTTGGCTATAGTTGATGCGATAAAAGAACTGGCTTTAAAAATCATTAAAGACAATCCTAATATCCCTACCGAAGCGACCTTTGCCATTCAGAATATTCAATCGAATTCCTTTTTGATCAATTTTGTATCCTCAAATTTAAATCTAAAAGTTTCTGATAAACAGCAGCTTCTCGAAATTCATGATTTAAAGGAGCGCGCACTTCAGACCTTGAAATACATGAATGTGGAATTTCAGAAGTTAGAACTCAAAAATGACATTCAATCCAAGGTGAGATCTGATATCGATCAGCAGCAAAGAGAATATTTTTTGTACCAGCAAATGAAAACTATTCAAGAAGAACTAGGAGGGGTTTCATATGAGGAAGAAATTGAAGAAATGCGTCAAAAGGCCAAAACGAAAAAGTGGTCTGATAATGTTAAAGAGCATTTTGAAAAAGAACTCATGAAAATGCAGCGCATGAATCCACAGGTGGCAGAATATTCTATACAGCGCAATTATCTCGAGCTCTTTTTGGAATTACCATGGGATGAATTCACTGAGGATCACTTGGATTTGAAAAAAGCCCAACAAGTCTTAGATTTTGATCATCACGGCTTAGAGGATGTCAAAAAAAGAATCATAGAGCATTTAGCTGTACTGAAATTAAGAGGAGATATGAAATCTCCAATTATTTGTCTTCACGGCCCTCCTGGTGTAGGTAAGACTTCATTAGGGAAATCTATAGCTGAAGCTATGGGGCGTAAATATGTGCGAATGTCCTTGGGTGGAATGCGTGATGAAGCCGAAATCAGAGGACACCGAAAGACTTATATTGGGGCAATGCCAGGACGTTTAATTCAGAGCATTAAAAAAGCTGGAAGTTCTAATCCTGTATTTATTTTAGACGAAATTGATAAGTTGAGTAGCGGCGCACAAGGAGATCCGTCTTCTGCACTATTAGAAGTATTAGATCCTGAACAAAACAGTGCTTTCTACGATAATTTCCTAGAGATGGGTTATGATTTGTCAAAAGTCATGTTCATCGCAACCGCTAACAGTTTATCTAGCATTCAACCAGCACTTCTAGATCGTATGGAATTGATTCATGTCAGTGGCTATACCCTTGAAGAAAAAGTCCAAATTGCCAAAAAACACTTATTGCCTAAACAGCTTAAAGAACACGGTCTTAAAACAAAAGATTTAAAATTAAACAAAGTAGTCTGTGCGAAATTAGTAGAGGGCTACACAAGGGAGTCAGGTGTTCGTGGACTAGAAAAACAAATCGCCACAATTGTACGTCACTTAGCTAAATCCATGGCCATGGATCAAGAGTTTGACCCTTCGTTGACTAAAGAATCCTTAAAGGATATTTTAAAGTCACCGAGATTTGACAAAGACAGGTATGAAAACAATGATGTTGCCGGAGTAGTCACTGGATTGGCCTGGACAAGAGTGGGAGGTGAGATTTTGTTTATTGAATCGATTCTTTCAAGAGGAAAAGGGGCTTTAAACATCACAGGTAACCTTGGAAAGGTAATGAAAGAATCGGCCACAATTGCATTAGAATATATCAAATCAAACGCAGAATTCTTTGGAATAGAGACCCAATTATTTGAGCAATACAATGTGCATATTCACGTGCCTGAAGGAGCGACTCCCAAAGACGGTCCAAGTGCAGGAATTACGATGTTGACCTCTTTGGTATCCCTTTTCACTCAGAAAAAGGTAAGACGCAATTTGGCTATGACGGGTGAAATCACACTTCGAGGTAAGGTGCTACCAGTAGGTGGTATTAAAGAAAAGATTTTAGCAGCCAAAAGAGCAAATATCAAAGAAATTATTCTCTGTGAAGAAAATAGAAAAGATATCGAAGAAATAGGAGATTCTTATATTAGGGGTCTGAAGTTTCACTTCGTTACAGAAATGAAAGAAGTCATTGATGTAGCTGTTTTGAAACAGACGGTAAAAGCACCCAAAAAATTGTGAGTAAACCTATTATCATAGCTATTGACGGTCATGCCTCTACGGGGAAAAGTACTTTGGCCCGAACATTAGCCCAATATCTCAACTACGTCTACATAGATTCTGGAGCGATGTATAGAGCAGTTACCTTATTCGCGATTAAAAACGATCTAAACACAGAGCAAATTGTTCATCACATAAATGACATCTCTATTACATTTGATGTTAGTGGTCAAATTTTTCTCAATGAAGAAAATGTCTCTGAAGAGATTAGAGGTATGCGAATATCTGAGCGCGTAAGCGAATTTGCGGCAATCGCACCAATCCGTCAAAAAATGATTCAAATTCAACAAGGATATGGAAGAGATAAAGGCGTTGTTATGGATGGTCGTGATATTGGTACTGTAGTTTTTCCTGAAGCTGAGTTGAAGCTCTTTATGTCTGCATCCCCTGAAATAAGGGCTAAAAGACGTTTTGAAGAACTTAAGTTGAATCAAGATGTAAGTTATGAAGAGGTACTTAAAAATATTTTAGATCGAGACGATAAGGACAGTTCACGCAAGATAAATCCACTTCGAAAGGCAAACGATGCCATTATTATTGACAATTCAAATCAATCTAAGGAAGAATTGCTACAAGGCGCATTAGAACTCGTGGAAAAGGCTTTGAATTAAAGTCAGCTAATTTTCTCTATTTCAATTATTTTAATATTTTTGCACTCCTTTTCTAGCATTTATGGGTTAGGGAAAAGGAAACAAAATTTAATAAACACTTTTAAGTAGTTGCGAACGACCCAAGTCTACTTAAAATACAAATAAAACACAGCACAGTATGGCTGATGACTTAACTACTCCAGAACAAGAAGCACAAGAGACTTCTGCGGAGCAAACTCCAACGCAAGATCCACAAGAATTTTTAACTTCCTTTGATTGGGATAAATACCAAGAAGGAATCGAGCGCGTTGATGAGACTAAACTTAAAGAATTTGAAAACCTCGTTGAACAGAATTTTGTCGACACAGCTGATGAGGAAGTGGTCACAGGAACGGTAATTCACTTAACTGATAGAGAAGCAATCATTGACATTAACGCGAAGTCAGAGGGGGTTATCTCACTAAATGAATTTCGCTACAATCCAGAATTAAAGGTTGGAGATGAGGTTGAAGTTCTGATTGATATTCGTGAAGACAAAACGGGACAGCTCGTTCTTTCTCACAGAAAAGCCAGAACGATTAAAGCCTGGGACCGTGTAAACGATGCTCATGACAAAGAAGAAATTGTACAAGGGTTTGTAAAATGCAGAACTAAAGGAGGAATGATTGTAGATGTCTTTGGAATCGAAGCATTCTTGCCAGGTTCACAAATCGACGTTAAACCTATTCGTGATTACGACCAATACGTAGGAAAGAATATGGAATTCAAAGTTGTTAAAATCAACCATGAATTCAAAAACGTAGTGGTTTCGCACAAGGCACTAATCGAAGCAGATATC
>NZIQ01000002.1 GCA_002691685.1 Flavobacteriaceae bacterium
AAAGGTTGGAATTTTTAATTAGAAAATTTTTCATTTTTATGGATGCTGCACTTTTACGCAGCATAATTTAAAAGTACAAAAACCTAAAATTAATAATCTAACATTTTTGAGTATATTAGAAATCAATGACCTAGAATGGCTTTTTAATCCATTTAAGACCTAACCAACAACCGATGCAAACACTAATAACTTTTTTAGGCTTCATTTTTTTTGTTGCATTTTACTCCTGGTATAAATTGAGAAATGAAAACTTGAACTCCAAGGAAGGTTACTTTTTGGGAGGAAGAAGCCTTACCGGAGTGGTCATAGCAGGCTCAATGATTTTGACCAATATTTCAACAGAGCATTTGATTGGCATGAATGGTTCTTCATATAAGAATGGATTTATAATTATTGCTTGGGAGGTCACTTCGGCCCTTGCACTAGTATTAGCTGCAATTTATTTTGTGCCACGCTATTTGAAAATGGGGCTTACCACAATACCAGAATTCCTTGAGTATCGATTCGATGAGTTTACCAGATCACTTGTCGCATTTTTCTTGATGATCTCTTTTGTCGTGACCCTTCTGCCAATCGTTTTATACACAGGTGCAATTAACTTGGAAAGTATTTTTTCAATCTCAGAAAACCTAGATGTTTCTCCTCAAAAGGGATTGTGGATTACCGTTCTTGGAATTGGAATTGTAGGCTCCATTTACGCAATCTTTGGTGGGCTAAAAGCAGTGGCCGTCTCCGATACAATTAATGGTTACGGTTTGCTTATTGGAGGTACATTAATCCCTATTATCGCCCTTTATCAAATTGGAGATGGTGGTATTTTAAACGGATTACAAAAAGTCTATGATTTTGCTCCAGAAAAATTTAACGTGATTGGGGCCAAAGATTCCATCATGCCCTTTGAGGTATTATTTACGGGTTTGATGATTAACCAGATTTACTTTTGGAGCATGAATCAAACCATAATTCAGAGGGCCTTAGGCGCAAAGAATCTGGTTGAAGCTCAAAAAGGTTTGCTCTATACTGGGATATTGAAATTAATAGTTCCTATCATCATCATCCTTCCTGGGGTCATTGGGTTTTATTATTTCGGAGAGATGCTTTATGAGCAGCAAGATTTAATCTATCCTGAACTGATTAAAAAGGTACTGCCAAAAAGTGCTACAGGGCTGTTTGCAGCCATTGTCATGGGTGCAGTTCTCAGTACTTTTAACAGTGTATTAAATAGCGCCTCGACCATCTTTAGTTTTGATATTTATAAAAAGCACATTCGACCAGAAGTTAGTGATGCTCAACTTGTTCGAGTTGGAAAAACAGTTTCTACCCTATTGGCGCTTTTCTCTATTCTTGTGGCTCCTTTTGTAGTCAACGCTCCTGACGGATTATATCAACTACTTCAACAGTTAAACGGAATCTTCTTTATTCCAATAGCTTCGATTATGCTAGCCGGATTTTTTACAAAAAATATAACCGCCTTAGCAGCAAAATCGGCTTTGATCTTCGGCCTGGTCTTTTACGTGTTTTTCACTTTTATCTATAAAATCGACCTGCACTTTGTTCATTTGTGGGGGATTGAATTTGTGCTCAACATGGGTATTATGATTTTGATCTCAAAGATTAAACCTAATGACAAAACTTTTGAAATTATTGACAAGCAGTATGTTCCAATGCGATCCTGGAAATACACCAATCAGCTCTCTGCGATACTCTGTTTAATCACACTGTTGATTTACATTATGCTCGGCCGTTTTTAAAGTCAGAACAAAGAAGGTTTAAGCCTAATAATAAAAGCGATTAAGGCCCACCTTTTGGTGATATAAACCCTTTTTTTCTTCTTGAGAATTGCAGTATAAATTTGTTTGGTTGCCTTGTCTACTGGCTGAATCCAAAATACTCCTTTACCTTTAACCATTGCAGTATCGACAAAACCAGGCCGAATATCTGTAAGATGAATACGGAGTTTTAATTTCTTAACTTTTTTTCTCAATCCATTGAAATAATTGATTTGATAAGCCTTGGTGGCATTGTAAGAAGGGGCAATTCCATTGCCTAATAAACCTGCGATAGAACTTATGTTTGCCAAATGACCAGAGCCCTGCTTTTGAAAATAATTCATGGACCAATTCGCCACACAAGTAAAACCACTCACATTGGTTTTTACAACATTGTCACTGATTGAGAAATCCAGATTCTTATTTAGGTGACCTATTCCAGCTGAAATAATCATCAAATCAAGTCCTCCAATGGTACTGCATAAATCCGTACAAATTTGTTCGATTTTGTCGGTTTGCTGAACATCCATCACCTTATAAAAAACCCGTTCTGGAAACTTTTTTTGAATCGCTATAAGCAGCTCTTCGCGCCTAGCCGTAATCCCTACTACGTATCCATCATTTACTAAAAAATCAACTAAAGCTTCCCCAATCCCAGATGAAGCTCCGATTATAATCGCTTTTTTCATAAAAGATTACACTTTTCGTTTCCAAACTTGAGAACGACCAATAAAAGAAAAACCTAAGTAACCTCTTATATTCAAGGTGTTTGAATCGTCCAATTTTATGGTACAATCATAAGATTTTCCATTGGCTGGATCCAAAATTTTTCCATCAGTCCAAACGTCTCTGTCGTTGATTAAACCTTTTACAATAATCAATCCTTCAATAGGTTGATTTTTTTCTTTACCCTTGCACTTTTCACATACCTTTCCTTGATCTTCAGGCAGCAATAAACGCTCGATTTTACCATAGAGTTTTCCGTTTTCGACGTAGAGGGTAATCTCTGATTTTTCGACTCCAGTTTCATCATCAATATTCACCCAAGTTCCTTGAACAGAGCTGGTTTGAAAGGAAAGTAAAGCAGCTAAAATGATTGCGTACATATATTTAATTTTTAAAGCAGTAGAAGTTAATGATTATTTAATTTCAGTTTCAATTTGATCGAGGATATTTCTGTCTTGAAGTAACCGCTGTTGCACTAAACTGATATACTGCTTGTCGATATTCGTCTTCAATCGAATGTCGTATAAGAAGCTATCGGGCAATCGCAAATCTCCGGTATATCGAGAGCTAACAGGTAAATAAAATTCGGTAGACTCTTTGCTTAAAATGAGCATGTTTAACCTGGCAAAGCCCTGCAAATTTTGCATGAACATTTCATTGTTGTAATCCTCTATTTTTTTAATGAAATTATGAACGGTGTATTTGTTTTGAAGGCCCTTAACCAAATCTTCATTTGCGATAAGCTCAATTAGACCTGAGTTCTGAAGACTTCTGTATTCTTCTTGATTGTCGACCAAAACGGTTCCCATATTCGAGACGACCATCACGTGATAGCCAATAGAATCTCGCATTTGCTCATTGAATTGATTATGGTGATCAAAAATCCATTCTGCAGAACGAATAGACATTTCATGTATTCGAATATTTAATTCAAAATCTGGAATGTCGTTACTGCTGATATTTTCATAAATCCTACTGAGTGACTGCTCTTTTAATTGCTCCTTATATTGTTTCTCACGTCGATGTTCCATAAAAAAAGACAACGTAACTCCAAGGGTAATGACTAAGAATTCGAGTGTGTATCTGATGTAGTATTTTTTCATTTTAAAATGACTTTGATGATGTTGTTTTTATTCCAATTCCAATTGAATTTCTTTAATCAGTAATTCATCTCCTGATATGAGTTCATCCACTCTTTTCAGGTATAATTGGTGCCACCACCTCTTTTCATGAAGGGCTTGAACCACTTCTAGAGGTATTTCTGCAGCGCCGATATAAGTAGCATCAATAGGATAACCTCTCACATTGGTTTTCTCGCTATTGATGTATACATTTTTGTGTCTGTAGGGTTTTAGACGTTCTACAAAGCGATCTATTTCATCTTCAAGATGCTTCATGTATTCGTGTGTCACATATTTGTTTTGAAGCCCAATTACAATTTCTTCATCTTCTATAAACTCGATAAGGCCTGAGTTTTGGAGGCTTCGATATTCCTCTTGATTATCGTAAAAAGTGGTGCTTGTAAAGGCTGCTAATTGAATGTAATATCCTATGGTATCTGGATGAAAATTACTCACATTTTGATGATTTTGATCTATCCATCGAATGGCATTTAAGGCGTCAAGATGTGCAGCCTTGTTAAATCCATAATCTTCATTATCGATTTCTAAGTTTTGTAATACTCTACTCAGCGACTGCTCTTTTAAGTTTGCTTTGTACTGTTGCTCGCGTCGATACTCAATAAAGAAAGAAAGAGACAATCCTAGGGTAATGACTAAAAATTCGAGGCCATATCGGATGAAGTACTTTTTCATTGGTTTTGATATGTTTTGAATTACAATATAACCAAAGTTGTTGAAGTACTTTTTATGGATTATTCCTATCGCTCTTGATGGATTATTAAACTGAATAACAAATAATTACTTGTTCATTTGCCTGCTAACCCCTCTATTTATCTGCAAAATGTATTTGTTTGTTGAAGCTTATAGCTCGCAACGAGTTTATCGCGTTTGTTGCAAAGGGTTATAGATTATAGCATACGGAGAAATACCCAATAAAAGAGATTCGATGTAATGCTAAACAAAGTTTTGATTATGAGGGGTTTATACCTAAAATAATGTAGTGAACCAGATTCTAAACTGAGAACTTTGTTCATTTTTCATTAAAACTGTTAGAGGCACGGCGCAAACCGTGCCTTGTTTTTTTATTGACGAGTTCTACTTATTTTGCCTTAAAGTCAAAAGAACTTGTAATGCAACTCACTTCAGAAAACTTTAATAAGGCCAGAGATTTTATACTGGTCAACGCTCGTATGATTGAGCGGCGGCTCTATCATTTTTACTTTGAGCAAGGTTCTGCAGAAGGAGTTTACCACGCCGTTTATGCCTATCGTAATGAAGATGGCGGCTTCGGACATGGAATGGAGCCAGATACCGCATCTCCAGAAAGCCAACCCTTATTTAGCGTTATGGCTCTAGAAACTTTAGATGAAGTAGGCTACCTAAACAAAGAAATCATTTTAGAAGATTTTATGTCCTATTTTGAAAAAATCACTACTGATAAGGGGGGAATTCCGTGGATGTTCAAGCCTCTTTCTAATTATCCCTGCCAAGATCATTTTAAAACGGTTAAGGAATGGGCCGCTTTGAGCACAACCTGCTCGCTGTTAGGGCTGTTGGAAAAATATAATGTTAATCACCCATGGCTGGTTGCTGCTGAAGAATTTGTGTGGTCAGAATTTGAGCGAATACAAGACCGACACAGTTTTTGTTACCTCTGCGTACCTCGTTGGCTTTGCTTTTTAGCACATACTAAAAACCGTATTAAAGCTGACAAACAAATTAATTATTTGAAAGAAAGTATACTGCTCAAAAACTTTAGGTGCGAAGACTTCAGTGATGAAGGTTGGGGCTTATACGGTAAACCTCACAGTCTTGATTACGCACCATCCCCATCGGGTATTTTGGCTAAACTTTATGGCCAAGAAGTCATCAATGCCGATTTAGACGAATTGATTCGGCGCCAAAAACAAGACGGCCGATGGGACACCTGGTATGGATTAAGTGAAGGAACTCGTTTAGAATGGGCAGGAATGCAAACCCTGTACACTCTAAAAATCTTAAAAAATTACGGGAGAATTAACACTGTTTAAAGCTTAGCTTTAATTAAAATAATTGGTTATATTGTAGAATACAACTTAACTGTTTTATTTATGGAAACTACTGATTTAATTTTTACCGTATCAGGTACCCTAGCTGTTTTACTATGCGCATTTGGTGCACTTAAGCAAAACAGAAACAACTTTTTATTTGGAATTGTTCTCTTTAGTTTATTGCCGATTATTGGTGAGTATATGGCTTATTCGGCTACAAACAATTGGGGCAATTTAATTACAATGATCACCTTTGTTGGTGTTGCCATCGTCGCTCTTCCCAACAAAGCAAGCTATGGCGCAGATAATCTTGCGGCTACTGCTATTGCCCGTAAAATCGGATTGATGGTTTTAATCATCAACCTATTTCAAGCCTATATCATTCTTCAGATTAGAGAAGACGTAGCCGATCATTTCGGATATATGCATATCGCTATTGCACTTATCATGATTTACGTGATTATCAGATCAAAAACAAGCTCAGATTTCTCTTGGAAATAATTTGAGCTTATCATCACGAGTATAGAATTGTATCATTTGTTCGTCTTCAACTGAACAAGTGGTGCAATTTTTTGATGTATGTTTTGATGCCATGAAACAGGTAGATTCCTTCTCACGCTGCTTTAACGTAGTGCTCTAAAATTATAGCTGTAGTGCATCTGTATAGGTAATTATCGATTACCGGCGATATATTTTTATGTGTATAGGTTTTGTACGTAAAGTTTTTAGGTAAGCTTAATTTTTAAAAAGATATTAGATTATTAACTAAACGCTATACATGTTGGATTCCGCCCTTGGGAGAAATTTCCTCCTAAAGTTTCTTCTACTCCTCGCCTTTTGCTTCACTTCATTTTTAAAAGCCCAAGTGGGTCAAACCCTATGGGAAGAAAATTTCAACAGCTTTGATTCTGCGATTTGGAATGTAGACCTCGGAGATGGATGTCCAGATTTATGTGGATGGGGAAATGACGAATTGCAAACCTACCAAAACGAAAATGTCAATATAGAAGAAATTCCAGGTGAACCAGGCAACTTTGCCTTAGTGCTCGAAGCCAAAAAAGACAGTCAAAATAATTTTACCTCAGGCCGCGTAACCACCAAAAATAACCTAGGGGTTAAATTTGGAATGATTGAAACTCGCATAAAGGTTCCCGATGACCTATCTAAAGGTATATGGCCTGCGGCTTGGCTGCTGGGAACCAATATTGAATCAGACGGCTGGCCATTCAGTGGAGAAATGGATATGATGGAAATGGGACATAACTCTGCCTTTAGAGCTGATCAAGAATTTGGTTTTGCCAATGAAAATAATTTGGTTGGCGCCAATCTTATCTTTTACGATACAGAAGCTTGCTCAGATCAAAACCCAACATGTGCCGCGAGTATCGCTTTTGATAAATACTACAACGAACTCTATTACGACCCTTCAAACCTTACAGATCGCTTTTTGACATATCGCCTTTATTGGGATGAAAACTATATTCGATTTACAGTTGAAGATCGAGGTATTGTTCAAAATCTCTACACAGGACCTTTTCCAATTGGCGATCGTTCTTCAGCCTTTACTAAACCCTTTTACTTACTGCTGAATTTAGCTGTTGGCGGAACCTTTACAGATGCTTTAAACGCTTCTCAAGTAACCGCTGATTTTCCAGCTAAAATGTATGTTGATTACATTAAAATCAAAAAGTGGAATGGTCGAGGCGAGGTCTTTACACCAGAGAAAATTATGGCTAATGCCGGTGCGAACAAACAAATAGCAGTTGGAGAAAGCATTCAACTCAACGCCTCTGGAAGTTACGGCCCAATAAACTCTTATCAGTGGAGCTATAAGGGTGGTGAGGTCTTGGCTAATAGTTCAACCCATGAGTTGACTCTTTCAGAAGGTACTTATGAATTTGAACTAAAGATTACAGATAATCAGGGAAACACCGATTCAGATACGGTTAAAATCACAGTAGGTAATAGCGAAATTGGAGCGGTTATTTGGGAGGACAATTTCGATTCCTTTGACGAGAATAATTGGAATGTATCAATTGGCGATGGATGTGATGAAGGCATCTGCGGCTGGGGTAATGAAGAATTACAATCCTACCAAGAAGACAATGTTTACATCGAAGAAATCGATGGCGAACCTGGAAATTTTGCACTTGTTCTTGAGGCTAAGAATGAAAGTGTAGGAGATTTAAATTTTACCTCTGGAAAGGTCACCACAGAAAACAAAGTCGCCATTCAACAAGGAGTCGTTGAGGTGCGAATGAAGGCACCAGATGTTCAAGATGGTTTATGGCCTGCGGCTTGGCTGTTAGGTATTAATCACAGACAAGTCGATTGGCCCTATTGCGGTGAAATCGATATGATGGAGATGGGCCATGCCCAGAGTACCCGACAAGCTGATGATTATTTCGGGCCCGCCAACAACTTTGTAGGAGGCAATCTCATTTGGTATGCAAGTGGAGCCTGCGGACCAGATAATCCAAGTTGTGCAGCCAGTATTGCCTTCGACAAAAATTACACAACACCTTATACCCCTTCTTCTCCACTTAACAATCGATTTGTGACCTATCGCATGTATTGGAGTGATGAACAGATTCGTCTTACGGTCGTTGACGGTTCAGCGGAATACGATTTATATACCAATCCCTTTCCGATCAGTCCAAATGAAGACGTCTTTAAAAAGCCGTTTTACTTTATTTTGAATTTGGCTGTAGGTGGAAATTTCACTGGGCAATTAGCAGATAACGAAATTAGCGCACCGCTTCCTGGGAAATTACTCATTGACTATGTACGGGTTAAAAAATGGAAAGGTGAAGGAGAAGTTTCTTTTTCTCAAGGCCCTTTGTTGGCCAATGCAGGAGATGAGATTATCCTTGAAGATCTAGACAAAAATGGTGTTGAAACCATCACCCTTGATGCTTCTTCAAGTTATGGACCTATCGCCTCTTACGAGTGGAGTGAAAACAATGTAGTGCTCTCACAAGAGCAGACCGCAAACGTCGATTTAAGCTCAGGAATTCACAATATTAAACTCCTTATTCGAGATGAATTCGGTAATGAATCTGAAGATTTTGTGAAGGTAGACGTAAGAGAAATCCTTTGGGAAGAAAACTTCAATGAATTCAATACCGATGTTTGGGAGGCTGAAATTGGCGATGGATGTGATGACGGCCTTTGTGGTTGGGGTAATAATGAGCTGCAATCCTACAAACAAGAAAATGTGTACATCGAAGCTATTTCAGGAGAAGCTGATAACAATGCCTTAGTCATTGAGGCAAAAGTCGAAAATGACAATCAATCTGCATTCACCTCAGCACGAGTCAAAAGCCAAGATCAACTCACCCTCAAATACGGTTTGGTCGAAACGCGTATTAAAGTTCCAGATGATTTGTCAACAGGACTCTGGCCCGCTTTTTGGCTGCTTGGAAATAATATTTCTGAGGTGGGTTGGCCGAGATCTGGTGAAATCGATATGATGGAAATGGGTTACAAACAACAATCGCTAAGAGATGAAGGTTTTGAAAATGTAAGCGAGAATGAAGTTGTTGGCGGTAATATCATCTTTTATTCAGACCAGGCATGTGCACCAGATAATCCAGACTGTGCAGCTAGTATTTCTTTTGACAAATACTACTCCAAGCCGTATAGAAGTTCTTCAAATACCTTGACCGATCGCTTTTTAACGTATCGCATGTATTGGGATCCTAATGAAATTAAACTTACCGTAGTTGATAACGGTCAGGAGTTTGAATTCTTTACAGGTCCATTCCCTTTAGGGGCTGATGCTGAAGAATTTCATTTACCCTTCTTTTTTGTGATCAACTTAGCTGTTGGCGGAAACTTTACTGACGCCCTCAGTAATAACCAAGTAACCGCTGATTTTCCAGCAAAAATGTTGGTGGATTACATTCGAGTATACAAATGGAATGGCTATGGAGAAGTGGCTACTCAAACAGGAATAATTGCCAATGCTGGACCAGATATCGTCAAAAAAGACGAAAATGGTGATGGTGAAGAGACCATTTATCTCGATGGAACTTCAAGTACACATCACTCTGGAGAAATCACCTCTTACAGTTGGACCATTGATGGTGAAGAGGTGGCAAGCACCGCATCGAGCCAGCTCGAACTTGCCCGTGGAACCTATACCGCAATTTTGACCGTTGCAGATCAGACTGGAAATCAAGCTAGTGACCAGGTTTTAATTACCATTAGCAGTGGAGGTTTAGGGCCTATTGCCAACGCAGGAGAGGATCAGCAAATTGAAGATGATAACGAAGATGATTTAGTCACTGTTACTTTAGACGGATCAGCCTCTGAAGCAGTTGCTGCACCATTATCTACCTATGAATGGTTTGAAAACGAAGTGCTCATAGCGAGTGGAGTCAACCCAACGGTTGAACTCTCTACAGGAAAACACATCATCACATTAAAAGTCACCGATGAGGACGAGATGTCAGCAACAGACGAAGTAGTCATCACGGTAATAGATCCTGATAATGAAGCACCAACTGCAGTTACGGGAGAAGACCGCAGCATCAACGATGAAGATGGCGACGACCTTGTTGAGGTCAACTTTGATGGTTCTGCAAGTTTTGATAACGATGGAAGCATAGCCTCCTACGCTTGGCGCATAGATGAAATACTGGCCTCTGAAGAAGCCTCTTTTGTTTCCACACTGAGTACGGGAGTTTATACCGTCGAGTTAGTGGTAACCGATAATGATGGAGCTGAAGGCACAAGCAGCTTTACCTTAATTCTTATAGACCCTGATAATGCAGAACCAATAGCCAGTGCTGGGGAAGACCAAGTGGTTATTGATACAAATCTAGACGAGCTCGAGATGGTCGTTCTAGATGCTTCGCTGAGTACAGACGAAGACGGAAGTATTGAAGCCTACCGCTGGACTGAAAATGACGAAGTACTGGGTATTGAGGCGAATATTGAGATTGAACTGAATTTAGGTGAACATATCATAACTCTTGAGGTTCAAGACGACGATGGTGTCGTTTCGATAGATGAAATAAGTGTCATTGTCAACCAACGCCCTATAAGTAAAGCCGGAGATGAACAAATCCTAATCGACACCGATGGAGATGCTCAAGAAACAGTTACCCTTGACGGATCGCAGAGTTATGACTTAGACGGAACAATCACTGCCTATCAATGGCAATACAATAATCAAAGTATTGGAAGCGAACAGCAGCTTAGTTATGCCTTTGCAATAGGAGCACACGAATTAACTTTAATGGTTACAGATAACTTTGGAACGACCGCTGAGGACACTGTTAACATATTTGTTTCGAGAAATTCAAATAATGCTCCAACGGCAAATGCTGGAGATGATCTAGAAGTATATGCAGATCGCAACAGCAATGAGATCACTTTAACACTTGATGGGTCTCAGAGTTCCGATACAGATGGTTCTATTTACCGCTATGAATGGATTAAAGACAACACCTCTATTGCCTCTGCAGTTTCAACTCCTATTACCTTAGGAATAGGAACTCATCAAATTGAACTAAAAGTTACTGATAACGAAGGTGCATCGGCAAGTGATATGCTTACGATAACCGTATTATCTAAAACGAATCTCGCTTTAAATAAATCGGTTACTACTAGTAGTCAAGAAGGAGCCTATGGCGGGGACCTCGCTGTTGATGGTGACGATCAAACGCGATGGTCAAGTCTATTTTCAGATCCTCAATTTATAAGTGTAGATTTAGAAAATATCTATCAAATCAATGAAGTTGTACTTCTCTGGGAAGCTGCTTCTGCGAAAAGCTATGAAATTCAAACCTCAATCGACAATAATTCTTGGGTAACCATTTACAGCAACGCCAATTCAAATGGAGGAACTGAGGCCATAAATCTAAATGGTCAAGGGAGATTTATAAGACTGAATTTATTGAGCAGAAATACAGAATTCGGATACAGCTTATTTGAATTCGAAGTCTATGGAGAACTTTCAACGAATCAAGATGAAAATCCACCAACAAATTTAAGTGCTAGTGTTGCTGATGTAGGTTCTAGCAGTGTCAGTTTCAACCTTTCGGCATCTGATGATTCGGGTTCAGTAGTTTACAGTGTGGTGCAAAACGGTCAAGAACAACTATTTAGCGGAACCTCATCTCAACAAATTAATGCCACTTATACGGGCTTAAATCCTGAAACGACTTATAACTTCAGTGTCAGCGTTAGCGATGTCTACGGAAATACCTCTAGTGAGGTAGTGAACCTCAGCGCGACAACCACTGAGAATCAAAATAACTCATGTGCCGGTCAATCTGATGTAGCGAGTCAAGGTAATTTTGAAATTGGATATACCTACAGTTTTATCACTGAAGGAAATGATGTGAAGGTCGAATTTGAGTTATTAGACAGTAAAACAGACCTAATTGCGTATTTATGGAGAGAGACTCCTTTTAGTGAAAGTCCAATGACTGCTCTTGGAGGCCAAAAATTTACCGCAACCATCGCTAATCAAACCCTAGGTAGCGAAATAAGTTATGCCTGTAAATTCGCTTTTCCCGGAGGTCTTGCTGTAACTGAATACATCAAATACACCGTTGGAGATAATTGTTCATCTGCGTCTGATGACGATGACAATGATGGCGTTCTAAATGGTGAAGATTTATGTCCAAATACCCCTGCAGGAGCAGATGTAGATTTTAATGGGTGTGAAGTGTTTACGCTTTCTGCCGATACTTTTGTGATAAAATCTAGTTCGGTGACTTGTATAGGAGAATCCAATGGAAGCATTCGTATTGAAGCTACAAATTCCGATTATTCTTATACTTATAGTATTAATGATGAAGGTTCGCAGCCTTTAAGCTCGAATAATGTACTTGTTGAGAATTTATCGCCTGCAACCTATGCAGTTTGTTTGGGTGTAGCGGGAGAACCTGATTATAAACGCTGTTTTACGGTCACTATTGAAGAACCTCTGCCACTTCAAGTTTCATCAAAGTTAAATGAAGATTTAAATGGCTTAGATTTAGAAATATCAGGACCATCCTCGTATCAGGTAGAACTCAATGGTGAGAAATTTACCTCCTTTGACACTCGACTCAGCCTCAAATTAAACAAAGGACTAAATCGCATTAAAATTTATACCGACCTGGATTGTCAGGGTGTATATTATGAAGAATTATTTGTTTCTGAAAAAGTAGTTCTATTCCCAAATCCAGCTACAGAAGAGGTGAATATTTTTGTAGCTGGATCTGACCGAGAGGTTAAAGTCAGGATTAATTCAATCATTGGGCAAAGTTTGTACGACCAAGCCAAGGAAGTGCCTTTTAATCGTGTAATCAACTTGAACTTAGGATTATTCAAAGAAGGAATTTATTTGATTCGAATTTCAGGGGAAACCGTGGAACAAATGCAAAAGCTCATCATTAAATAAGAGATAAAAAAATATAGTTGTTTTTATTGCAAATTAAAATCATTACATTTAATTGCATAAACAAAAATTCATATGCGATTCTTTAACTTACTAGCTTTTGCCTTATTTAGTTGTCTTTGCAGCGGTCAAAATTTGTCTCAAGACAAGATCGATACGATGATGCAAACCTATAGCGATGCATGGTCTAATGCCGACGCTATATTAATAAGTAATTCGATTTACAGCACGCCTTTCTCTATTTACACCGATCGTAAAACAGTACTTAACACCAAAGATGAGGTATATCAATGGTTGGTCAACACCTTTGAACAATTAGAAGAAAATAAGTACTCACATTCGAAGGTGATTGAAGTAACGACCTTAGAAAACGATCAGTCCAAAGCCATTATTAAAATGAGCTTTACTAGATATCTAAAGTCCGGAGCCATCATGGGAGCTAAGGAGCGACATGCGTACTATATTATATCTGAGGTAAATGGAAAACCCACTATCTCTGCCCTATTAGGTTTTACTCCGATATCAGAATAAAGACTTTAAAGACCCCAGTTTTTCAATTTGTGGTTTCTTGGTGCAGTTGATTTTAACCTATTTTGAATCTTTTCGAGATACATCGTATTGTAGCGCAGTCTTGAAATGTAATTGGGATTTTCTTGATCTCCATTCCAACAGTGCTCAGCCATATCCCCGTAATCAACCTCTCCGTTGTAGTAAGGATCAGTAGTACTTTCTAAAAACTCTTCAGTCAATACTACTGCATTGTTGAGGTAATAATTATCCATATCGCCGCAGTACAAATGCACTTTTCCTTCGAGATCATTTCCAATAGACGTCCAGTCTCGTTTCATGATATAGTTCAAATCGTAATTCTCTCTCCAATACTCAGCGACTTCTTTGTCAATCTTCCCTGTCCTTTTGTTCCAGATAGGCTTCGGGTATCCGTCTTTTCCTGTAGGAGAATAAACCGCTTGCCAAATATCCCATTGATCTCCTGATCGGCCTTTGCTACCCAATGCCATTTCTCTTCGATTCATCTGCCTTAATGAAGACTGAATGAGCCCTTTTCCGTCTCGTCTACCTGGTCGAAGTGTTTTTTTGAATGCGCCTTTACTGTAATACGCATTTTCATCTTCGTATAAATTAACCACAGTATACGCTCTAAAATCTATAGGATCAGGACAGGCCGCAAAGCATCCATTGTATTCTTTTGGATAAAATACTTGAACAGCTAAGGCTTCCCATCCGCCAGTAGAACCACCGTATAGGAATCGACCCCAACCTTCTCCAACTCCCTTAAACATAGCCTCAACATGAGGAATTAATTCATAGGTTATCGCATCACCAAAAGGTCCTAGGTTTGCTGAATTAACGGCATAAGAATCGTCGTAATACGGATTTTGGTGCTGGATTTCAATGGCAATAAATCGCGGAAAATCGTCAGAAACCCATTGCTGATAAAAGTCATGTGCTTCTTTTTGTTGAATGTATTCATAACCTGTTATACCAAACCTAGCATTATAAACATCGTCATTTTCGAGAGCTGTTGGGGGCTCTGGCCTAAAACCACCAAAAGTCTTTGGAAAATGTCCGTGAAAGACCATTAAAGGGTACTGGGTGGCTGCATCTTTATCGAATCCATGAGGCACAAGAACATTAGCCTGCAAAAACATAGGTCTACCCCAAAAGGCGGTCAACATTTCACTTTGAATACGAATGTGCTTGATGTATTCTGAGTCTGCTACTGGTGTTATAGGGGGAATTTCTTTCGACAGATGTAATTGTACTTTATCAGTATTTGCTGTAATTTCAATCCACTGAGGTTTGCTGTAAATATTTTTAGGACTCGTATTCCAATGCTGTCCTTCTCCCTGATCCATAGGCAATTGAACGTTGTATCCATTAGCCAATGCAAAGGTATCGTACTTATGTAATAAGGCTTGAATATAGTACCTTCCTGACTTCAGTTCCTTTAAATTTTCTAGTGGATAAATCGCTGCTTGATTTCCTCCGACCAATTCAGGAGTTTCTGCCTTCCAATTGGATACATCTTTACCAATGATAATTCCAGTATCGTCATTGTCATTGATTTGAAATCGAGGTTCGCTGCGATCTGAAGAGCTAATTAACACTAGTAGTCTACCGTCGAAAGCAGAAGATGCTAGACTTGAGTCATAAGTCACTTCAAATTGAAGTTCGTTTGAGGAAGAACATGACGCAAAAATTAAAAAAAGAAGTAGCGTAGTCGTAAGGCGAATGCAAGTATTCATGATGTATATATTTAATATATTCAATTTAAAAATAACACATAAATTTTTGGTCTGAGATGATTCGAAAAGCAGAAGTATACGATGCGGCAGAAATCGCTTCGATTTATAACTACTATATCTTGAACTCCAGCTTTACTTTTGAAGAGATTGCTCTTAGCGCCAAAGAAATGGCTCAGCGCATTAATATTCATCCCAAAATGACATGGTGGGTGTATGAAGAAGATCAAAAGGTCGTCGCCTATGCCTTTGCCGCCCCATGGAAACCAAGATCAGCATATAAAAATACTGTTGAAGTAAGTATATATGTAGATGAAGCCGAGCATTCTAAAGGAATTGGCCTTACACTCTATACACATCTTCTAAGAGCTGTTCGACAAGAAAAATTTCATGCCGTATTGGCTGGCATTGCGCTACCTAATGAACAAAGCGTCAAGTTTCACCAAAAACTTGGATTTAAAAAAGTAGGGCAACTTCGGGAAGTGGGATTCAAGTTCAACCGCTGGATTGATGTGAGTTATTGGGAACTCTTGTTTTGACTTTCTTTAGAAGTCTCTTCTTTTGTGAATACATTAAAGAGCTCTTCTAACTCTGTCTCTTCTTCTGAGGCTATAATTCCTTCTACAAAATTCTGCCAATCCTCTGTATACATCGATCGTCTCTGATTCCACCAATAATAAAATCCCGGCTGTTGCAGACCACTGTAAACTGCCATTGAAATGGTCTTTCTTAAATTCTCATCTAATACGCCCTGGCGCTCCAAATAAAGCGCATTTTGTAAATGCAAATTGAGCGAATGTAAGCGCATGATTGCTTGAAATTTTTCAGTTTGGCTGACCGATTCTGGATCGGCTAAAAACGTCAAAAAAGATTCAGTTTCTTCAGTGTTTTCAAAAAAGGAGTTGTACCAATCGGCTATATTGGCATTCACTGAATTAGCGGTCGAGGTCTTTAAGGCTAGGGAGTTGTTTTTGTATTGAACTGAAACTAAAAACAAACTGATGACAATTCCTAAGGAGCCTACAATCTCTGCAACTTTAGTTAAACGATCTAAAAATTTCATTGGAGTACTGTTTTTGATTTGGCACTAAATTTAAAACTTCCAATGAATAATTGGTAAACCATCAGTTTATACGATAAAACTGACAGGTAAACGTCTGATTTACAATATTATTTATCTTATAATACTATATATTCCTTGATTTCAATAGTTTTATTATAGACAGATTGATGCAAATTATTAGGGACGCTAGTTTTGACTTTCTTCAGATTTGTTTTTATCAGTAAATGCATCAAAAAGCTCTTCTAACTCTGTATGATCCTGAGAGGCTATTATTTTTTCAACAAATATTTGCCATTCCTCAGTGTACATCGATTTTCTCTGATTCCAAAAAAAGTAAAATCCGGGCTGTTGTAAACCACTGTATACTGCCATTGAAATGGTTTTTCTTAAGTTCTCATCTAACACCCCTTGACGTTCCAGATAAAGCGCATTTTGTAAATGCAGATTGAGCGAATGCAAACGCATGATTGATTGAAATTTTTCAGTTTGACTTACTGAATCTGGATCTGCTAAAAACTTTAAAAAGGATTCTGTTTGTTCAGTATTTTCAAAAAAGGAGTTGTACCAATCGGCTATATTGGCGTTTACCGAATTGGCCGTTGAAGTTTCTAGAGCCAAAGAATTGTTTTTATATTGAACTGAAACCAAAAATAAACTGATCACAATCCCTAGGGAGCCTACAATTTCTGCAACTTTAGATAAGCGATCTAAAAACTTCATAGGAGCACTGGTTTGAGTTGTTATTGATTTAAATTTAAAACATCCTATTCACAAACAAAAAACCATCAGCTTATGAAATAAAACTGATGGTTCAATGGATGTAGTCCAAAATTTACATCATTGTTTTTCCTGCAAAAACGTTGACGCCTGGTTTTAATGGATTACCACTTGCTCGTCTTAGCATTACCACCTGACCAGTATGCCATAAGGCATCTGAAAGAGGTCCATTAATCACATGCCAAAATGGAAAAACCATGCTTTGACCATTGTACTTGATTTTAACTGGCATGGTCGCAAAGTCAGGGTTTTCAGTTAACATTTCTTGCAATTTTTTCAAATTCATTAATGTACCGCTTCGGAGTTCATCAAAAGTCATGGGATCTTGTGAGAAATCGTATTCCTTACCCTCAAAGGTGTGAATAATCATTTCAGTTAATCCGTATATGTGCTCTATAGCATGCATAGAAGATCTTCCTGATTCACTAGGCTTGTAATTCAAGTCATTTTCTGTCAAAGATTCTGTAGCCCAATAAAATCGATATCCCAAGCCTTCTACCATTCTGGAAAGTACGGTGTGGGCTGTAAATTGATCTTGATAAGGACCTATTTCTGCGTATGGAAGGTCTTCTTGTTGTGCATTCATTGACATTGTTATAAGTGCTAAAAGCACGAAGTATAAATTTTTCATTTTATATGATTATGGTGATTTTCAATCTAAAAATAAAATAATTATTTATTATGTGTTCTTATCATTAAAAAAGTTGAATTATTTTACACTTATGATGTAAC